>CAOJLW010000215.1 GCA_948438565.1 uncultured Lachnospiraceae bacterium
AGCTATGGCTGCCTGCCGGGGACTTATGCAAGAGATAAAGACGCAGTTGCGGCAACGATGTTTTTGTGCGAAGCTGCGGCTTTTTATAAGACGAAAGGCAAGACGCTCTGGGATGCGATGCTGGATATGTACGAGCGTTACGGTTACTATCAGGATCATGTGGAATCGATTACCCTGAAGGGGATTGAAGGTCTGGAAAAAATCGGGCATATCCTTGGGACGCTTCGAAAGGAGCCGCCAAAGGCCATCGGGGACTATCAGGTATTGGCAGTACGCGATTATCAGGAGGGCAGCATAACGGATCAAAAGACAAATGCGGTTCAACCAACCGGACTGCCCAAGTCGAATGTGCTCTACTATGAATTGACAGACGATGCATGGGTTTGTATCCGCCCGTCGGGAACAGAGCCAAAAGTAAAATTTTATATCGGCGTAAAAGGGGTTTCAATGCCGGATGCGGTGGAGAAATCTAAGGCATTGGGTCAGACCATGCTGAATATTGTGAATAAGCTGATATAATTTCTGAAAATTACGGAGTTTTTCTTGACAAATATAGGTAAAACCAGTATAAATATTCATGTAGGTAAAGGAATCGAGCAAAACGAATCCTGAATATATGAGTAAATCCACAGGAGGAATTTTTAAATGAACAAAGCAGAGTTAGTCGCAGCAATCGCAGACAAAACAGAATTAGCAAAAAAGGACGTTGAAGCGGCATTAAAGGCTTTTACTGAAGTAGTGGCAGAAGAATTAAAAAAAGGTGAAAAGATTCAGCTCGTAGGGTTTGGAACATTCGAAGTTTCTGAGAGGGCTGAACGTGTAGGACGGAATCCACAGACAGGGGCTGAGATGAAGATCCCGGCTTCGAAAGCGCCGAAGTTCAAAGCTGGTAAAGCTTTAAAAGACATGGTGAACGAATAGTTCGTGAATGGAATGTAGGAGTGGATAGATTGCAGAGGACGTGATACGTCCTCTGTGTTTTTATATATAACAGGAGAAAATAATATGAGGTTAGATAAATTTTTAAAGGTTTCGAGATTAATCAAGCGCCGTACCGTGGCCAATGAAGCCTGCGACGCAGGGCGGGTATCGGTGAATGGCAAAGTGGCGAAGGCGTCCTTAAACGTAAAACCGGGGGATGTGATTGAAATCGCATTCGGGCAAAAGGCGGTGAAAGCAGAGGTGCTTTCTCTGGCTGAATCGACCAAAAAGGAAGATGCAAAAGAGATGTTCCGTTATCTTTAAGGCGCTGTAAAATTCTTTTATCCTTCCGGCATAAAATCGCATCCTTCCTAATATAATGTAATCAGTAAGACAAGACAACCATTCCAAATGCAGAACGGTTGTAAACAGGGAGGTAAGTATGGAAGAAAAAACAGCAAATAAAACGCATAAGGTTCTCCTTAACAACCGTAAAAACGGAAGTTTCAGCGGAGTGGTTGACGTGCTTTCCTTTGACGTAGCTGAAATCCTGTTGGAGACAGAGCAGGGGATGCTTTTAATTAAAGGGAATAACCTTCACGTTAACCGTTTGAGCCTGGAAAAGGGAGAGGTCGACGTGGAGGGCAGGATTGATTCCCTCGCATATTCCGAGGTCAAGGATTATGGGAAGCAAGCAGAATCTTTTTTTGGACGGCTGTTTAAATGAACAGTGCGGTCAGCGAGTCAATTGCCGGGGAAGGAAGTCTGCTGCTTGCTTCATTTTTGTTTGGAATTGCCCTGATGATGCTGTATGATTTGTTCCGGATTTTTCGGCATATGGTCAGACATGGAACCTTCTTTTTGGCAGTCGAGGATGTGCTTTATTGGCTCCTTTGCGCTATTGGGATTTTCGCTATGCTGTATCAGGAAAATGACGGTTTGCTGCGGTGGTTTGTCTTAGGGGGCGTGGCGCTTGGGATGTTGTTTGAAAATAGTTATATCAGTCCTTGGGCAATACGCCTGTTTGTCAAGATTTTAAGGGCATGGTTTGGGGTTTTGGGAAAAATCCTGCATTTTCTAGGCAAGCCATGGAAAAAAGTTTATATATTTTGCAGAAAAGAATTGCAAAAAATTAAAAAAGCCATTAAGATAGGGATCAGTAAACAATAGTCGACGGCTGAAAAGAGGGATGCATATGGGCAGATATAAGAAAAAAAATAAAAAGCCGGCAGGAAGGGCAAGTATTACCTTTATTGTGATTTTTTTACTTGTTGTCATGTCGATTCAGATTATAAGGCTGTATGAAAAGGATCAGGAGTATATAGCCAGGGAAGAGGAATTGACAGAACAGTTGGATCAGGAAACAAAACGTCAGGATAAGCTTACGGAATATGAGGATTATATAGGCAGCCAGCAATATATCGAAGATACGGCCAAGAGCAAATTGGGTCTGCTTTATGAGAATGAGATCATATTCAGAGAGAAATAATACGAATTGCTTAAAATGGATCAATGCCCTCGAATCTACATTTCGAGGGCATTTTTGGCGAAAACTTTTTTTGCGCCTCCCAAGCGTTTGACAAACATTTTAGAGTCGGATGCGTATAATGCCTCTCAAAGCGTTTTGGAAACGACAAATAAAGGAGGCATATCAGTTATGGAAAAAACAGGATGGAAGCAATTGGCAATTGGCGCTTTGGGGGCATGGATCTGTCGTATCTCGGTTATGGGGTGTTATCCTTTGGTACCGGCATTTTTTGCGGCGGCCTATTTGGAAGAACAGGGGCGTTGGCTCTTATCGGCAGGGATGCTGGTAGGTATGGTGGCGTTCCTTCCGATTACTGTTTTTGTCAAATATGCTATGTCGCTGCTGTTAATTGCAGTCACGGTGCGTTTGTCAGAATGGGTGGACAAACGCTGCTATACCGTGGTTGCGGCAATTGCCGCGTCCGGCGGCACCTTGGCGCTTTCCGTATTTGGCGGGATTTTTGATTTTAAAAATCAGGTGGCCATGCCAGCGGCAGTTTGTGAGGCGTTGTTTGTTTTGGGATTTACGATTTTGACGGCGAGAGGGATACATCTGTTTTTGGAAAGTCGTGAGATACCGGTTTCACCGGAGAGCGTGCGGGAGGGATCCCAGGAGCAGCGGCTGCTAAATTACGCCAAAAGCTTTGAGGGACTTTCCAAGACATTTTTGTCTATGAGCAGGAGGACGGATCTTAAACAGGAGGATATGGGGAGGATTCAGCAGGAAATAACCGGGCGCATTTGCAGCGGCTGCGATACCTGCGCGGTTTGCTGGGCGCCTACGGATCATACGATGTACGGGGTATTTGGCAGGCTGGTTGGGAACCTGATGCAAAATGGAGAAGCGGATATCGAGACCAAAAGAGAGCTGGAAGCGCATTGCCGTTATGCAGGCTATGTGGAACGGGAAGCGACGGCGGTTTTTGAACAGGCGAGAGCCAATAAAGCGTGGTATAACCGTCTGTTGGAAAACCGCGAAGTGATTGCCCAGCAGCTCGACGCCATGGCTTTTATTATGCAGGACTGCGCCAGCGAATCCAAGTTGTTGGATGCGGAGGAAAAACGGAGATTGTCTGAAATACGTTACCGCGCCAAAGAATGCGGAATGGTCGTGGAGGAAATCCATCTGTATCAAAAGACAGACGGGCATATCCAGACAGCGATCCGGGTTCGATCCAAATGGGGGAATTGTGTGGCCATGAAGGATTTAACTAAAGTGGTGGCAGGGGTTTTAGAGCTGCCGATGAAGCCGCACAAGGATACGCGCTCATTTGTCAGCAAAGAGGCGACGGAAGTGATTTATGAGGAAGAACCGGCTTTTCATGCGGTATATGGAGTGGCAAGGCTGACGAAGGACGGCGCGGCGGTTTCCGGGGATAATTTTTCCTGTCTGGAAAAAGAGGACGGGGAGCTGGTGCTCAGTCTGTCGGACGGCATGGGTTTTGGCGATAAAGCCTGTAAAGAAAGCGAACTGGTCGTCGATTTGCTGGAACGATTTGTGGAAGCGGGATTTACGAAAGATACGGCGATTAAAATGTTAAATTCCGCTATGGTCATCCATGGGGAGGGCGAGCAGTATTCGACGGTAGATATTTCTTCGGTCAACCTTTATACGGGGGAAACTTCGTTTTATAAAATTGGCGCCTCCGCAACGTTTATCCGACATAAAAACGGCAGCGTGGAGGGTCTGTTATCCACGTCGCTTCCGGTTGGAGTCAGTTTTTCGATTGAAATTGAAAAGGCGCAAAAACAGCTTTCCGACGGGGATTTTCTTGTCATGGTGACGGATGGTGTGTTAGAATATCTGCGTACGGATAATCCGGAAGAGACATTGGAAGAGATTATTTCCGAAATTAAGACCAATCATCCGGGACTTTTGGCCAAAAAGATGTTAGATCAGGTCATGCTTTATACCGGCGGAGAGGGC
>CAOJLW010000216.1 GCA_948438565.1 uncultured Lachnospiraceae bacterium
GTCGTGACTGGAGTTCAGACGTGTGCTCTTCCGATCTGTGTATTTCCTTTGAATGATGCAATCCACAAGCGGCGGAAAACACTGTAAACAAAATCATGGACACTGTTGATGAATTGGAAAGATTTTCAGAGATTGGAGTTCCGCTGTCCTCTGTGACAGATATTGATGATTTCATAACTAATACAGTAGGGACAGTGTTAGGCTATTATATTAAGTGCACATTTTTCTTCTATAAAGATGTCAATGAAACGTGTACGACGTCAAGAGCGGCTGTGCGATATGGATTGTTTGCTGCGAGGCGACCGTTTCTTTCTTGGCGCTGCTCTGGATCGGCAAAGAGATGGATGTCCAAAGGATAATACGTAAACAGCAGAAAACAAAAAAAGAGAATACAGACGAGACTGCAAAATAGGACGGTAGAACCTTTTAGTTTACAGGATACGGTCAGTTTGTATGAAAGCCAGAATGCAATCAGGATACTGATGATAAAGACGCCAATATCTAAGATAAAAAAATTCTTGCCCAGGATAGCTGTGTAGGCATAGTAAAAGACGGGAATCAGTAAACTTCCGGTGATGATTCCAAAGCACAGCGAAGAAATCAGGCACGGGTATTGGCGATGGCATTGGAAAATCATAAAAAGCGCGTATAGGAACATCGGGAAGAATACGAGTTTCATATGTTCCCAGATAGATTCGTTTATGGGCGTAAAAAGACCGACAATGGAATTGTGATTTGACCAATCATATAAGAAATGGGCAATCGTTCCGACGATTAGGACAAATAGCATTCCAGCGATCGTATAGCATTTTAAATTTTTCATAAAAGACACCTCATGAACCAGTATATGCAAGGCGTGAGCAATTATGCACAACGATAGCAGAGGCTTTGGCAAGGGACGATTACGCCAGAATCGGGATTTCAATCTGTATCAGATAATCTTCGATCCGGTCAACGACCGTTTCATTGATGCCCTTTTCATAGGAAAAATCATACAGTGTCAAGTGATGTGCATCCGCGTATGCTAACCTTGTCTGATAACGCAGAGGAATTTTGGCTAAATCTCCTTGATGGAAGGCTCTGATATAGTTCCCTTTTGGCTGGATATGGAGTTTTTTTGTTTGTTGCAGGAACGGAATTTCTATAAAGAGCTTGGTATAATCGTCAAAATCTCCATTTTGCAGGCTGGTGACCGGAATCATAGAACCGTACGAAGCGTCGTGCAGACGTCCGAGACGGTATTTTTCCGTTTCGGCGGTAATCAGTTCCACTTCCTCCTCAAAAGTAATATCTTTGTTGATATCTACGGTAACCAGACAGCGTTCCTGTTTTTCGATAATGCTGATCTTGGATAAATCCATGGTCAGCAGGGTAGCCATATTTTGGCGGTGTGCGCATAGGGTGGTGCGGATCGCCTGTAGATGAGCAATCTGTAGATCCAGATCCGTTATTTTTTCCTCCAAAAGGCATTTGAGGCTTTCAGCGGAGCGGTTTTTTAGAAAAAGCTTTATTTCCTGGATGGAAACGTCCAGCTCCCGAAGCAGCAGGATGGTTTCTAAGATGGGACTTTGGTGGTAGCTGTAATAGCGGTAGCCGTTTTCAGGATGGATGGCGGCCGGTTGAAACAGTCCGATTTCATCATACCACATCAGGGTTTTTTTATTGATTCCGTGCACAGCGGCAAATTGGCCGATGGTCAGAAAATGTTTTTGTTTGTTCATATTTTCCTCTCAATTTTTTTCAAGATGTCTTGACTGTACTGTTACTGTACGGTTTATGATACGGTATACGGAAAGAAAATACAAGATAGATGGAGGAAAAGTGTATGGAAAGTCAAAATGTATATGAAAAACCGGTAACGTTATGCAACATCTTAAAATTTGCCGTGCCAACGATTGCTATGACGGTGTTTATGTCCTTTTATACTATGGTGGACGGCTTGTTTGTATCGAATTTAATCGGTACGAACGCGCTTTCCGCAATCAATCTGACGGCGCCTATCATCCAGATTGTAACGGCAATTTCAACGATGCTTGCCACCGGAGGGAGCGCAGTGATTATGAAAAAGATGGGAGAGCAGAAAGCGGATGAGGCCAGAGCGGATTTTACGTTTTTCATTTGCGTGAATGTGTTTGTGGGAGTTGTGATGTGCGCGGTTGGGTATCTGGCAATGGATCCAATATTTGCCGGAATGAATCTTTCAGCGAATGTGAAAGGATATTGTGTGGAATATTTAAGCCGTTATCTGGTGTTTACCGTGCCAATCCTTTTGATGAACAATTTTACGCTTTATATGATTGCCAGCGAAAAAGCAACCCTTTCCCTGATTTGTTCTGTGTCGGGCGGCGTTTGTAATATGGCGCTGGATTATCTATTGATTGCTGGATTGGATCTGGGGATTGGCGGTGCGGCAATCGCAACGGGGATTGGGTATTCCGTAACGGCGGTTGTGGGGTTGTTTGTTTTTTGCCAGAAAAAGAATCTGCTGCATTTTCAGAAACCGGCGTTTCGGTTTCGAGTTCTTGCGGATGCTGCTGCAAACGGGTGCTCGGAAATGGCGACTGCGCTTGTCACAGGGATGATTACGATGATGTTTAATTGGACGATGCTCCATTATGTCGGAGAGAATGGGGTTGCGGCTGTCACTATCATTATGTATGTGCTGATGTTTGCAAGCTCTTTGTATACAGGATATTCATACGGAGTGGCTCCCATGCTCAGTTTTTATTATGGAGAGCAGAATCATAAAAAACTGAAAAAATTGGTTGCAGTGAGCTTAAAAGTGATTGCGGTGATCTCCCTGATAACGGTTGCGGCTTCTTTGATTCTGACAAAACCGCTGGTGTCTGTTTTTGCCCGTCCGGATAATCCGGTCTATGCTTTGGCGGTTACGGGAAACAGGATTTGTACGATAGCATTGTTCTTCATCGGTTTTAATATTTTTGCCAGCGGAATGTTTACCGCGTTATCAAACGGACTGGTTTCGGCCGTCCTTGCATTTTCCCGATCCTTTGTATTTATGCTGATTACGATGATTGCGCTGCCATGGATTCTGGGCGTAAACGGCGTTTGGCTGGCGACGCCGGCAGCAGAACTGATGGCGCTTGCCCTGTCGGGTTTTATGTTCTTTCATCACAGGGCAAGGTATGGATACTAAAGGAAATTGTTCATGGCATGATCAATCGAAGCGGTTATGGCTTTGTTGGTATGTAAAGCCTTTTCTCTTTAAATTTCAGGTTTTCAAGCAGGCAGTAAGGGTTGGTCAAAAATCTAAATAAAATATAAATTTTAAAAATAAGTGTTGACAAACAAATATGAAGGTGTTATCTTAACTACATCAAATGTTAGCACTCCCGGTCATCGAGTGCTAACAACCCAAACAAACCGATACAGGGGTGAAGATATGGACGGATTGGACGACAGAAAGATTAGAATATTGGACGCAATCATCCGCACGTATTTAGAAACCGGCGAACCCGTAGGTTCCCGAACGATATCCAAATATACCGATTTAAATCTTAGCTCCGCAACCATCCGCAACGAAATGTCGGATTTAGAGGAGCTGGGTTATATTATGCAGCCGCATACTTCCGCAGGCAGGATTCCTTCCGATAAAGGGTATCGCTTTTATGTCGATCATCTGTTAAAGAGCAAAGATAAGGAAATCTCTGATATTCGGGAATTTGTAATAGAGCATACCGAAAAGACCGACAAAGTCTTAAAGCAGGTGGCGAAGATGTTGGCGCAGACCACCAATTATGCGACGATGATTACATCCCCAAAATACAGCGGGCATAAAGTCAAATTTATCCAATTGTCCCAGGTAGACGAAAAACAGTTGTTGGCGGTGATTGTGATGGAGTCTAATCTGGTTAAGAATAAAATTATTCCGCTTGAGAAGCCTTTGGACAATGAGGTGTTGTTAAAGCTCAATCTGCTCTTGAATTCCTCGTTAAACGGACTGTCGATTCCGGAAATCAATTTGGGGACGATTAGCAAGATGAAGGAACAGGCGGGCAGCTACAGCGACATTGTCGGGGTAGTCTTGGACGCGGTGGCCGAGAGCATCAGCCAGGAAGAGCTGGAAATCTATACCAGTGGGGCGACTAATATTTTTAAATATCCGGAGCTTTCCGATTCGAGGAAGGCCAGCGAATTGATTTATACATTAGAAGAAAAACAGCAGCTTGCAACTTTGGTATCTGACAGCTTAAACAATGAAAACGAGACAGGTATCCAGGTTTATATAGGAAATGAAAGTCCAATCCAGACGATGCGGGATTGCAGCGTTGTGACGGCGACGTATGAATTAAGCGAAGGCGTCAAAGGGACGGTGGGAATTATCGGACCAAAGCGTA
>CAOJLW010000217.1 GCA_948438565.1 uncultured Lachnospiraceae bacterium
AAAATATTGGATATCTTTTTCCTCAAATATCTCCTGCGCTTCGCGGCTGGAAAAATAATACAAAAGATACGGCAATTGATCCGGCGACTGTTTCATACAATCCCTTAAATATTTCCCCGGATACATCAGCTTTTCCAACTGATAGGGCAGGCTGCCGGCATAACGGTTGCCATGGCAGTCTTCTATAAGGATACGATAGTCATTGGAATACAATGCAAAGTAAGCGACGCCGCCTGCTAAAGGAACGATCTGCGCCTCCCGCATCTGCTTTTGCCTCACAATCACTTTGACGGCCCGCGCGTCAAAACAGGTCAACCTGTGTACAAACAAAATATCGGCAAAGGCTCCGGAAACCTGCGGGGAACAGATCCCATGCGACAGCACGTCCTCATAGATCACCGCCAGGTTATCATCGATATGGCCACGCTCCATCTGACCGTATGCAAACTGTTCCATTGCAGGATAATGCTGGATGTAAAGCTCCTTTTTGCGGGTTTTCGAAGCAATCAAATTGACATACAAAATCGCTTTTTGTCGACAACCGAGTTGATTGTTGTATTTAAAATACATTTGGATGACCTTTGGCACCTCTTGCACTCCCCTGGCATCCATAGACAGCAGATACGCTTCATATAAACCCGTTATGCGCAGTCTTTCTTCCACGCCTTTTGCATACCATGAAAAAAACGGCTTCCCATACATTTGATTGCGAATCAGATAACCGCACAGGACAGACAGGATTTGATTTTTATCATCGGTCAAGGCATAGCAATCCTGCAACAGCGTAAAAACCAATTTACGGTAAGGTAAGCGTTCCGGAAAGACGGTTCCCGCCTGGCGGGCAAGCTCCGGCGTCATGGCGCCTTGCTTTCGCGCCCAGTTTAATATTTTTATTTCAAATACGCCGAGCCATTTTAACAAATAGGGTTCTTTGATCAGCAGGCAATAGACCTCGACATATAAAAACGGACTGTCCTCCCCCTGCATAATCCGTCTTTCCAAAGCCTTGTATCTGCGGTACCGGTTATTGGCATATTCTTCCCGCAAAAACAGCATACACCAAAACAACAGCGTATTTTCCTGATATTCCAGATAAATCAGCTCCGCTTCCTGGCACAGACGGCCAATCACCGCCTCCTCGCGTTCCATCAATGTGCAGATATAGAGGTAGTATCCCCATTCCGGAACTGTCTTATTTTTCCAGGTTCGTTTAAATTCATTTAAAATCCACTCCGCTTCCTGTCTCTGTCCATTGAGCCAAAACACCTGCGCTTTCATCAGGCGATACCAAATATTTTTCGGTTCCCAGGCAGTCAGTTTATCCAAGGATTCACAGGCTTTTACGGCCCATTTTCCGGTAACTGTTTTTTTCAGGCGATAGCGGATATACCCTTGCAGCAATTCGGCCCGCAAGCGTTTTCTTTCCATATGCCCAAGGCTGCGCCCTCCCTTGCCCAAAGCCAAGGTTGCGCAGATTGGTATTCGGATCTCCTGCCCGATTTGTCGAATTGTCAGGCAGCCATAATTGTTTCCGGGATGCATTTTTTCCGGATGCAGATAAAAACCGACATTGGCTTCACTCCCCAAAAAATCCGCCGCTGTGATCGTCTCTTTCCTGGGCCTAATAAAATCCGCGTCGCTTGTCATCTCAAGCTCCAAGTATCCCCAGGTATTCTTAGTAAGGATCAAATTTTGCTGCAGGGTTTCCGTAACCCCTTCCAATAAAAACTCGCTCTGCCCGGCTTTTACCGTCACCGGATCCTTTAACCGGCATGACAACAGGAATTCTTCGAGGCTGCGATCCGACCTTGCGCCCTCTGCAAGTCCCTGATATAAAAGCTGGATTCTGGCCTCGCTGCCTGCAAGGACGCTGACAAAATCCGGCTTATAAAATATCCGTCTGGCTTCCTGCCAATGTTCCCTGGCCAACTCTGCAAAATCCTTCAGGCTGCGCATCTCTCCCTGTTTGGTTTCGGCATAAGCCCTTACTATGGACACCACAAATGAAAGATTATATTCTCCCTGATTGCTTATCAGAAAAAAATCGCCTTGATACACGTCCCCTTCCGGCAATCCTTTTCCATGAAACCGATATGAAACCAGAATCTCCTCCCCTTGAACACTGTGGTCAAAACACTCCATCCGTGGGTGGGAAGCGTAGATTCTTCCGCGTATAGGCGTCTGGTTTTTACTGATAATTTTAAATTCCCCTGTATAATCCTGCCCTTGCCGGATATTTAATTCGATCCGGTCGACTGAAAATTCCAGATTGGGTCTGACACTCTCTGCCTTGCCTTTGACAAGCTCTTCTATCCGCTTACGCACATTGTCACCTATTTCCAATTCGTCAGTTGCTTTTTTCTCGAAAAATATTATAATTACAGTTACGGAATATTATATACGATTTATCTTACAAATTCAACCGGAGGTATTTGCATAATGTTAAAACATAAAGATCATTTCCATGGCAGCGATCTGGAACAGATTGAACGCTACTATGGCATCCAAAAAGAACAAATCGTCAGCTTTTCCGCAAATGTCAACCCGCTTGGCATTTCTCCCAATCTGCGGGCGACGCTGACCGAACATTTAGACGCTATCACCACCTATCCGGATCGGGAGTATACCTCCTTACGCCGTTGCATTTCCGAATATCTGCACACCGATCCGGACAATCTAATCGTGGGCAACGGTTCCACAGAACTGATTTCCCTGTTTATTCAAATCGAACATCCAAAAAAAGCTTTGATTTTGGGGCCCACCTATTCGGAATACGAACGGGAAATCTTCTTGGGCGGAGGAACCTCCCACTATTACCCGCTTAAGGAACGGGACGGCTTTTGCCTGAACCTGCCGGATTTTACAGAACATCTAAACGAAAGCATCGACCTTTTAGTGATCTGCAATCCGAACAACCCAACTTCCACTGCGATTACCCGAGCGCAGATGCGTACGATCCTCGATGTCTGCAAGCAGTATGACATCTTTGTGATGGTCGATGAAACCTATGTGGAATTTGCCGAGCAAACAGACGACATAACCTCCATACCCCTAACCAATTATTACAATAATATTATTATCCTGCGTGGCACTTCCAAATTTTTTGCCGCGCCCGGACTGCGCCTTGGGTATGCGGTCACCGGCAACCGCGATCTGGTGAAATCCATCAACACCCGAAAAAATCCCTGGACCATTAATTCCCTGGCCGTCATTGCCGGAGAGCTGATGTTTGCGGACGAAAGTTATATCCGTCAGACCAGAGCTTTAATTTCCGGGGAACGCAATCGGATCTTCCAGACGCTGCAACAAACTCCTGATTTTAAGCCATACCCGCCTATCGCCAATTTTATGCTTGTCAAAATCCTGCAAGCCGACATAACGTCACAGGATCTGTTTGATCGCGCTATTCGGCAGGGGATGATGATCCGGGACTGCTCCACATTCCCATTTTTAGATCAAAAGTATATACGGTTCTGCTTTATGAAACCGGAGGACAATGATCGGCTGCTTGCCTGTCTATTGCATAAATAATAAAATTTTTTTCAAAAAACCATTGCATTATTTGTCAAAACGAGATATAATACTTTTCGGACACGCCGATATGGCTCAGTTGGTAGAGCGACGCATTCGTAATGCGTAGGTCGTCGGTTCGAGTCCGACTATCGGCTTTATCCGACAAAGCACCGTAATCATTCCCGATTACGGCGCTTGTATTTTTTATAGGGTTCCCTCAGTGGACAAAGGGACACGCCCTATCCACTGAGGATATCCGTTCATCACCCTGCAAAGTCAAACAACGACAACTGATTGGACTCCGGCAGATCCTCCAAAATCCCCATTTCCCCCATCAAATCGATGACCGTCTTACTGACCTTCGTCCGCTGCCTAAAATCGTCCTTGGATAAAAATTTACCGTCCTTGGCCGCTTCCACCACCGCTTCGGCCGCCTTTTCTCCGAGTCCTTCAATTGTACTCAACGACGGCATCAGCTTTCCGTCTAAAATCTGAAAACGCGACGCCTGCGCACGATAAATATCCAACGGCCAAAATTCAAATCCTCTGGCATACATTTCCTGAACAATTCGCATATCGCGATAGGTATCCTGCTCCTTTTTGGAAAGCTTGTCCGTGCGATTCTCATATTCCTGCATAAAATAATGCAGACGATCTTTTCCCCGACACATCAATTCATAGCTAAACCCGGTGGCGCGAATACTAAAATAGGACGCATAATATGCCAGCGGATAAAACACCTTACAATAGGCAATCCGCCACGCCATCATAACGTATGCCGCCGCATGCGCCTTCGGAAACATATATTTGATCTTTTTACAGGACCAGATATACCA
>CAOJLW010000218.1 GCA_948438565.1 uncultured Lachnospiraceae bacterium
CGGGAATGGTTTTTAAAACGATGTTTTCAAGGCATTACAGATTTCTTTCATCTCTTCATCCGCAAACGTCTCATGGTTCCAAATCAAAATATCGTCATTTTTCATCCCTTTGTAACGTGGGATCAAATGCAGATGAAAGTGGAATACGGTTTGGCCGGCCACTTCCCCATTGTTCTGCACTAAATTAAATCCGTCGCACTTTAATGTCTCCGTCATATGAATGGCAAGCTTTTTCGCCAATTTCATCGCTTTGCCCGCTGTTTCAATTTCAATTTCATACAAATCCACATAATGTTCCTTGGGAATAATCAAAGCATGTCCCCGCGAAGCAGGCGCCGCGTCTAAAATTACACGAAAGCAGTCATCCTCATAAATCGTATTTGTTGGAATTTCTCCAGATGCGAGCTTACAAAAAATACAATTACGATCCTTCATAAAAAAACCTCCTTTTTTCTGTCGAATTTTGTATATCTCTTTTTATTGCAATACAATTTACAAAATGTTACACTAATTGTGAAATTTTTTATGGAAAATAATGGGAGGAACCTGTATGTCAAACGAAGATTATCAAAAAATTTTTCATGAAATCAAAAATAATGTGGCCTTTATTAACAGCTCATTACAATTAATCGAAAAATCACACCCGGAAATCAAAGCGTTTCCCTATTGGAAGGACTCCATGCAGGAAGTCTCCGCTTTAAAAAAAATGCTTATTGAACTCTCATCCGCGCGTCTTTGTAACGACCTAAGCGTACAGAAAACCTCTTTGGAAAACTTTTTGTCGGATTTTGTAGATTCCTATACTTCCATTTTAGTTTCCAATGATTTTCAGTTTCAAATTGAATTGGAAACGCCACTGCCGGACGTTTATATTGACTCCGACAGACTCAAACGCGCATTGTTTAACCTTGTTAAAAATTCCAGCGAAGCAATGGATGGTCTGGGTTTGGTACGTCTGACCGGCTGTCTGGAAAACTCTTTCATCCGTTTGGATCTCACAGACTCCGGAGGCGGTCTGTCTCCAGATTACCTTCCCAAGCTTTTTACCCCCCTTGAGACAACCAAGCCAAACGGCACCGGACTCGGCCTTTTAATCGCCCGGCAAATTATCGAATCCCACGGCGGACGACTTACGGTAGATTCCCGCCCACAGGACGGATGCACCTTTTCCATTTACCTGCCCTGTACTCGATAAATACGCTGTTTTCTCCAAATATATACTAACCAAAATCAAAAATAGTATCCAACATCCGAAGCGTCTTAAAATTGCCTTTTGCCGTCATAATTCCAGTCATAAATGCCCGTTGGAACGTCATCCTTCCATTGATAATGCTGTCCATGGCCTCGGCGCTTAACTTGGCGTATACATCAATATTTTCTTCCTTGCCATAAAAGCAGTTCATCTGATCATCAAACACATCTAAAAACAACGGCTGCTTCCTGCCCTCTATCATAAACAGATACGATGCGCGGAACCCCTCTTCCGGCACAAAATGTTCTTCAAATTCTTTGATGTATTTTTTGTCCTCCGCTTCGTTATTCTGCCCCAGGATATCCTTAAACATAGACGCCAGCTCTTCAATATCTTCTTTCTGTTTTTTCACATAGGAATCGTCCGATACATACTTGGACAGCTGCTCACTTTCCTGCGGCGTCAAGTCCATGGCCTGCGTGCGCAGCACCGTCTGCTTCATTGCCTGGTTACTGCTGGGCAGCACTTTGATCTTTTGCGAAATCGAGCGGTACAGATCCTCCGCCTTCTTTTCAATTATCAACGTGTATTCCTGGTTCATTTCAAAGGACACCAAATCCTCAATATATCCGCAAAGGCCGCTGCAAGGCTGTCCGCCCAAAATCACCCATGCATTCTCTAACGTCATAACGCCTTCGCGTTCTCCGTAACTGGTAGACATCACGATCGGCTGCATATAAAGGGAACTCATCAGTTCTTTGTCCCCATACAACCAGCATGCATCCAAAAACTGCTGCATATATCCGCCAATCCCCAGCCATTCTACCGTAGTCGCCAGAATAATGCCGTCTGCATCTTTAAAGGTATGGGGCAGGGTAGAGATTTCATTTTTATGCTCGAAAATATTATAGCGTTCCACGGTCACGCGTAACTCTTCCAGCACGTCTTCCATCTTGCCCAAAACGTATAGTGTAGGATCGTCCAGCAATCCCCTTCCTCCATAGTATATATTAATCTTCATAGCGCCCTCCATCCCAAGAAATATCATGTATGCTATAGCTTTAATCTATAGTATATTGATTTTTCTTCCTAAAATCAATCATTTTTGAAAAGATGGCATAAATACATCCCAGCGCAAACCCGCCTAAAATTCCTCCAATATGTCCCAGGTTATCGACGCCCGCCGTTGTAAATCCATAATACAAGCTTAAAGCGGCCATGCCCAACAATCCTTTCGCTGTCAGGCCCTCCACTTTTCCCCGATGCCAAATCGCCCATGCAAGCAATCCGCCAATCACTCCAAATACAGCGCCGGACGCGCCTGCCGATACCGCCCAATCAGATGTCTGCATATCCCCACACAAAGAAAGCAGGCTGCCGCATAAACCTGATGCAAGATATAAAAAGGCATAACGAACGCTGCCTAGCGTCAGCTCCAAACGGTATCCTGTCAAAGCCAAAATCAACATATTATTGATCAGGTGATCTGCGCCAAAATGTAAAAACATACAGCTTACCAGTCGCCAATTCTCTCCGTTCTCTAAAATATAAGGCAAATATGCCGCTCCGTGCCGCAGCATAAATTCCGTATCCTGCGTATCCCCGGTTATTTCCAAATACAGCCAAATCCCTACATTTAGCACGACAATTGCCGCTGTGATAAGCGGCATTTTTTTTCGAACTTCCTCTTCCATTGCACACACCGCCTTTTTGTATTTCATTATAAGGCATACTGTTATTTTTTCAAGCTTTTCTTGGGCGTCGTTGCAATGTATGCGGGGATTGTTGACAAACGCTCCCCACACATCCATTGTCTCACACAAAACGATACTCTTCTTGCGCAAATGTAACCCGATCGTTTTTTTCCAATTTTATTTTATCCCTGTAATTTAAAAGTTCCCCATTATGATATGTGCCATTCGTAGAATTCAGATCCTCCAGATAAAAACTTCCCTCCTCCTTTGTGACTCGTGCATGAATCCTGCTTACGGTATCTTTTAAAATCACGCCGTCCACTTCTTCCCTGCGACTTCCGATTAAAAATACCGAGGTCGTGACAGAAAGGTTTTCTCCCTCTCCATCCCCTTCGTATTTAAACTCCCCCAAAATTTCTTTTATCTCGCTCCCCAAAAGCAGCGTTGGATTGGACGACTCTTTCGGACATTCTTCCGGTTCAAAGGCAAACGCCTCTTTTGCGACGTTTCTTTTAGTAAACAGGCGTGACTTTTGCGCGCATATACTCTTCATGCCTTTGCGGTATTTTTTACCCGTCCGCTTCGGCTGTTTGTCCCATTGCTGTAATATTTTCTGTGGAACGCGTTCCTGTTTTATCGGTTGATCCAATTCTTTTGACCGGTAATTTTCTTTCGTTCCAACCTCTTGCATCAGCATACCAAGCAGCTTTTCCAGATCTGAATGACCCTGTTGGCATTTTTCATACACGGCGTAACACTGTTTCGTCCCTTCACCGCCGTCATGTTCCATATGGGACAAAAAATATTCCATAAACCCGCGCAGCGCTTCCGGGAACGCCGTCTTTTCAAACGGCGTATAACAAAATGCAATCCCCTGCCCGTCGGCGTCTACAAAAATCTGTTCCGGATCCAAAGAAACTCCGTCCTCTGGCAGCAGATACTCGCCCGCCCGCTCCAAAACCGCTGATAATGCCGAGAAAAAATTTTTTAAAAACTCGCTTCCCGGCTTTTTGATTTTTGCCCATTCCTCCAACGCCTGCCTGCCGCTAATATCATACCAAAATTGTACCGTTCCATCTGCGCGGATCATCTGAAACGGCAACAAACCAAAAATACGGTTTTTCGCCAGCATCGGATACTCATAACCCTCCAACGCAGCTCCACAAATACATACCATATAGCTTTTCCCCTGATACCTCCTATATTCCGTCATGGAACCCCTCCCAAATCTCCTTTGCATATTTGATAGTACGCACCTTTTCTTCCGCACAAAACGATACATCCCAACCATTGACAGATTGCTGTTTTACCTGCCCATACAATTGATACCCCATATGTAGGGGTGCAAACAGTACAAACAAAACCACAGGCAAAAGCAGGGACAATTCCACTGTATAAGACGCCTCCTGCCGTTTCATATACCCTCCTTAAAAAAGAATCA
>CAOJLW010000219.1 GCA_948438565.1 uncultured Lachnospiraceae bacterium
TCTTCCGATCTGACTTCCAAGGATTTGAAATTTACGAATAATACGGACGCGCCGATTTATATTGAGGGATATACCAATGGCAGCCAATTGTATTTTAATATTTTCGGCCAGGAGACAAGACCGGAAAACCGAGAGGTTTCTTATGTCAGCGAGACGTTAAGTCAGACCAATCCGGGCGTGACTTTGCGCGCGGACGGTTCGCATGGGATTGGTTATTTTGCGACAGTGACCAGTCCGCATACCGGTTATACGGCCAAGCTATGGAAAGTGGTTACGGTAAACGGCAAGGAAGAGAGTCGGACAGAATTTAACAGCAGCCGTTATAATCCTTCCAATAAAGTGATTGCCGTAGGCGTAGGTACGGATAATCCGGAAGCGGCGGCACAGATGTCGGCAGCAATTGCAACTGGAGACGAAGCGACAGTGCGCAATACGGTAGCCGCGATTCAGGCAGGCCCGACTCCGGAGCAGCAGGCTGCGGAAGCAGCGGCGGCAGAAGCGGCTGCTGCGCAGGCTGCGGCGGAGCAGGCTGCGAAGGAGGCGGCGGAGTCTTCCCTGGGTGATGATGGTGGTGATGATGAAAAGAAACCCAAGGAAAAAAAAGAGGCCGATGAGTAGGGTGCAGCAGATAATTGGATACAGGATAAAAAAGGCTGTCTTTTATGAGACAGCCTTTGCGTGGATTATGAGGTTACTATGGAGATAGGAAAAGTACCGGAGAGCGTGCTAAAGCGTTCTATCTTAAAACAGATTCATACCAAACGAAAGGAAGTGCTCGTCGGCGCTGCGGTCGGGGAAGACTGCGCGGCAGTCAAGCTTGCTGAGGATGAAGTGTTTATCCTTTCGACCGATCCGATCACCGGGACGACGGCCGACATTGGAAGCCTGGCCATTCAGGTAACGCTAAACGATCTGGCAAGCGCCGGGGCAGAGCCGGTGGGAGTGCTGCTTACGGCGCTTTTGCCGCAGGATATTACGGAGCCTCAGATCCGGCAGATGATGCGGCAGGTCGAGGAGACTTGCGGCAAAGCGGGCGTACAGGTGATGGGTGGTCATACGGAAGTGACCATGGCAGTCAATCGTTCGGTTTTGACAATAACAGGCGTTGGAAAGGTAAAACAGGGCGGATTTATTTCCACGGCTGGCGCTAAAGCGGGTATGGATATTCTTTTGACCAAATGGGCCGGTATAGAAGGAACCTCTATTTTGGCAAAAGAAAAGCAGGAGGAATTGCGCAGCCGTTTTTCAGAGGATTTTATTATGCGTGCGCAAAAGTTTGACCAGATGCTCTCAGTTCTTCCGGAAGCGGCCGTAGCCGTTAAGTCCGGCGTAGGGGCTATGCATGATGTGACGGAAGGCGGCGTTTTTGGAGCGCTATGGGAAATGGCGGAAGGTTCCGGCGTCGGATTGGAAATTGAATTGAAAAAAATTCCGTTAAAACAGGAAACGGTTGAAATTTGCGAGTTTTTTGGCATCAGTCCCTATACATTGATTTCAAGCGGAGCGATGTTAATGGCGGCCAGTGATGGCAACCGACTGGCGTTTGATTTAAAACAGGCCGGCATTCCGGCTGCGGTGATTGGAAAAGCGACAGACGGTAAGGAGCGGGTACTGCTAAACGGGGAAGAACGCCGGTTTTTGGAGCCTCCCAAAACGGATGAATTATATCAGGTTGTATTAGCATAGTTTAAAAATAAAAGGGGTAACGGGAATGCGAGAGAAAATTTTAACGTTTATTGAAAAAAACAGCCGGATTGCGATTAAGGAGCTGGCTATTTTCCTGGGGGTCAGCGAAGTTGCGGTTATGAATGAATTAGAAGCGATGGAGGCTGAGCATATTATATGCGGTTACCATACGTTGGTGAATTGGGAAAAAACCGGGATTGAAAAAGTGACGGCTATGATTGAAGTGCGCGTGACGCCGCAGAGGGGCATGGGGTTTGACAAGGTGGCCGAACGGATTTATAACTATCCGGAAGTAAACGCCGTGTTTCTTATCTCGGGCGGCTTTGACCTTCTTGTAACGCTGGAAGGAAAGACTCTGCGCCAGGTATCGCAGTTTGTGACCGATAAGCTGTCCACACTCGATTCCGTGCTGAGCACAAAGACAAACTTTATTCTGAAAAAATACAAAGACCACGGAACGATTATCGCAGATGCACCGAAGGATGAAAGGATGTCAATTACGCCATGAGAAACCCGTTATCAAAAGAAATTGTAAATATCCCGCCTTCCGGAATCCGGAAGTTTTTTGATATTGTCAGCGAAATGAAGGATGCCATTTCCCTGGGCGTGGGCGAGCCGGATTTTGATACGCCGTGGCATATCCGGGATGAGGGTATTTATTCTTTGGAAAAAGGCAGGACATTTTATACCTCAAACGCGGGGCTTAAGGATTTAAAAGTTGAAATTGCACGTTATCTGGAGCGTAAATACAGCGTTTCGTATGATTTGGATCATGAAATTCTGGTGACTGTAGGTGGCAGCGAGGCAATTGATATTGCCATGCGGGCGATGTTAGATCCGGGCGATGAGGTTTTGATCCCGCAGCCTAGCTTTGTGTCGTATCTGCCATGTGCTGTGCTTGCGAACGGGGTTCCGGTTGTCATTGAATTGAAGGCCGAGGATGAGTTCCGGCTTACGGCGGAGGCGCTTCAGGCAGCAATTACGCCAAGGACTAAGATTTTGGTGCTGCCGTTCCCGAATAACCCGACGGGGGCCATTATGCGGCGGGGGGATTTGGAGGAAATCGCGAAGGTTGTTATAGAGCATGATTTGTATGTGATTAGTGATGAAATTTATGCTGAGCTGACGTATGGGGAAGAACCGCATGTGTCTGTTGCTTCGCTGCCGGGGATGTGGGAGAGGACGGTTTTAATCAATGGGTTTTCCAAGGCATATGCTATGACAGGATGGCGGCTTGGATATGCGTGCGGGCCTAAGGTGATTTTGGAGCAGATGCTCAAAATCCATCAGTTTGCCATTATGTGCGCACCTACTACCAGCCAGTATGCGGCGGTGGAGGCGCTTAAGAACGGGGATGCGGATATAGAAAGAATGCGGGAAGAATATGACGCGAGGAGGCGTTATCTGTTACACCGGTTCCGGGAGATGGGGATTTCCTGCTTTGAACCGTACGGGGCGTTTTATATGTTTCCCTGCATTAAAAAATTTGGCATGACGTCGGAAGAGTTTGCCGAAAAGCTGCTGGAATGCGAAAAAGTGGCGGTAGTGCCGGGGACGGCTTTTGGCGCAGGCGGAGAAGGGTTTGTCCGTGTGTCTTACGCGTCCTCCCTTTCTGATTTGAAGAAGGCTGCGGAGCATATTGAACGGTTTATTGCTAATTTGGCACAGTGATCCATATGAATATGAGCAAAAGAATGAGCGGGGAAAAGGATGAATATTGTGTTATATGAGCCGGAGATTCCGGCAAATACCGGGAATATTGGAAGGACATGTGTGGCGACGGGTACGAAGCTGCATTTGATTGAACCGCTGGGCTTTAGGCTTGGGGAAAAGGAGCTTAGGCGCGCAGGCATGGATTACTGGCAGGATTTGGATGTGGCGCGTTATGTAAACTGGGAAGATTTCATTGAAAAAAATCCGCGTGTACCGCTATATTTTGCCACAACGAAGGCTAAGCAGGTGTATACAAAAGCTGCCTATGAGCCAGATTGTTATCTGGTTTTTGGGAAGGAGAGCGCAGGGATTCCAGAGGAGATTTTGGTTGGATATGAAAAACAGTGCATAAGGATTCCAATGATGGGGGAAACGCGTTCGTTAAACCTGTCTAATTCGGTGGCAATTGTACTTTACGAGGCGCTGCGCCAGAACGGGTTTGTACATATGAAAACGGAAGGTGCGCTGCACCGTCTGCATTGGAAGGGACAGGAGACATAGCATGGGGATTATCAAAGCAGACAGGCTGGTTCATGAATATATCCGCAGGGATGAAGAAGGGAATGTAGAATCTATCCAGACCGCATTAGACCATATTGATCTTGACGTGCAGCCGGGTTCATTTATTGCGGTTTTAGGGCATAATGGATCGGGCAAGTCTACTCTTGCCAAGCATCTTAATGCTTTGCTTTTGCCGGGGGAAGGGACGCTTTATGTGGATGGGATGGACACGTCCGACGGCAAGCATACTTATGATATCAGGCGTTCGGCGGGCATGGTGTTCCAGAATCCGGACAACCAGATTATTGCAAGCGTCGTAGAGGAGGACGTTGGGTTTGGCCCGGAAAATATAGGGGTGCCAACGGATGAAATATGGACGCGCGTTGAGGAAAGTTTAAAATCGGTCGGTATGTTAAAATACCGCAGC
>CAOJLW010000220.1 GCA_948438565.1 uncultured Lachnospiraceae bacterium
AAAATATCCCTGGATAGATCCGCCGCATTGTGCGAGGTGTATCCGTGGGTGATCCTGGTTGCAATAGAAATTTGGGGATTCTCATACGGTGCAAATCCAACAAACAGGGCGTGGTTGGGACGGTTCGTCACCTGCTGCGCCGTACCGGTTTTTCCGGCTACCGCAATTGGAAAATCCTTAAAACTGTCCATCTTCTCGGTTACCATGCGCATACCGGAATGAATGGCGTCCCATTGCTGATTGTTTAAAACGTCTATCTGGTTTTTTACAGCAGGTTCATATACCTGTAAAACATTGCCGGCGGAATCCTGCACCTCTTTTAACAGCGTCTCCTGATATACGCTCCCCTGATTGGCGACGGCAGTGACATAGCGGGCAAGCTGTACAGTTGTGTAGTTGTTGTTACTCTGGCCAATCGAGGCGGTAATCGGATATTCATCCGCTACCTGCGGCGCGCTTTCCGGTATTTCGATTCCGGTCGTTGTATCGAGTCCGTACATAGCGGCATATTTTTGAATTGCCGCGCTGCCTTTCTTTTCATTGTAGATATTACTGTTTAAACTCAAACGATAGCCGACCTCATAGAAATAATAGTTACAGGAATCCCGTATGGCCTCCGAAACGTTGATCAGACCATGGTTGGACGGGAACGCCCAGCATTTTGGTCCATCCTCTTCCAAACGGATAAAACGCCCTTCATCCTGAATCTGCATGGTGGTGTCTATCACCTGTTCAGAAAGTCCGGCCGTCTCCGTTACCATTTTAAAGGTCGAACCGGGCGCCGTACGTTCCTGCGTCGCATAATTATAAAGCGGATTGGAACGGTCTGTCCGAAGCTTTGCCCAGTACTCTGCATCCATCGTATTGGCCAAACGGTTATTATCATAACCGGGGTAGGAAACCAAAGCCAAAATATCTCCTGTTTTGACGTCTGTAATAACACAGGAGCCCGTACATGGATCTAAAGCCAGCTGCGCAGGGGTTATTTCCAGATTTTTGATTTTCTCACGTATGAAATTATAGGCAGATATCGACCCGGATGTCAATGCCTTAACCTGCGCTTCATCATATTTTAAGATTCCCTGATCATACAAGATTAAGCAGAGACTGGTTCCGCTGATTAAATCCTGTTGTATCATATATTTATAAATAATTTTAGAAAACGCGTTGTCTTTGGCGAGCTCTTCCTGAATAAACGCAAGCAGCGAAGCAAAAATTTCGTTGGAATCCGAATATTTTTCGCCAATGGAAATTTGGGTAATGTCGATCCAGTTTTTGGCGATCGCATAGCTTAAATAATCTTTGAGACTGTAGCTTCCGGCCGCCCACTGAACATAGACCGAATCCTCCGTATCGATTTTTTCTTCTACCAGGATATCCCGTTCTTTTAGCATTTTTACGATAAAGGAAATATAGTCCTGGATTTCATTGTCCAGATCTCCAAACGGGGTGGCGTTTTCAGCGACAAATTCCGCTTTGATCCCATCCAATACCGAGGCCTGCTTCGCCAGAAAAGCCGCGTAGACCTCCTGTTCCGCCGCGCTTGCATTCTTTTTGGAAAAATGCTCCATATCGAGAATATTATTGTCAATCAAGGTAAAATATACGTCTCCAATGGGTATAATAATATCCGATGCAGTACGCGCCGAAGAAGAATCATAATCCTTGATATTCCGGATCTGGTCATAGACAATGCCCGCAATCTCCTGTTCCAATAGATCGTAGGCCGCCTTGGTCAGATCCGCGTCTATGGATAAATACGCGTTGTTTCCAGCCGAAGGCTCGATCCGCTCTTTCGTTTCAATGACTTTTCCAAGATTGTCCACATAGACGGTCTCCGACCCTTTTTTCCCTTTCAACGTCAGATCCAGATATTGCTCAATTCCGGATTTACCCACAACGTCCGTCAGGGTATATTCCTTGCTTTCACTGGATAACGCATCGTATTCTTCCTGGGAAATCTTGCCGGTATAGCCGATAATCTGTGCAAAATATTTGCTGTCTACGTATTTGCGAATCGTATCCTCGGCAACCTCCACTCCCTGTAAAATATCTGCATTTTCACAGATATAGGCAATCGTCTCTTCGCAGACGTCCGTTGCAATCGTAGTGGAAATATATTTTTGAAAGCTGTTTTTGGACATCGCGTAACGGATAACCGTAATCCGGTATGCCATATCGCCTTCATAGGCGTCCGCTATGCCAAATTTTTTGTCTCCCTGCAAATATTCCATCACTTGTCCGGCAGTCGCTTCGGCTTCATGATAGCCGAGTTTTTTGTTGTATTTCAGTTCTTCAATCGAACGATGCCCATAGATATCAGCTAAAAAACGTGAAAGCATCTGCCCTCCCACAATATAGGAATAGCTGCCGTCCTCTTCTCTTTTGATCTCAAAGCTATTGTCAATCGCATCTCCATTGGCGTCAAGCCTTAAAAAAATCTGTTCTAAGATATGATTTAAGGCATCGTTTTTTTCTTCTGTAGACTCGTAACTCCCATTGTCCTCAATCGTAACCGTATAGGCAAGCTCGTTATAGGCCAACAGATTGCCGTTTCGATCGTAAATATTTCCGCGGGTGCTTTTTAAATCCCGTTTTTTTTCAATTTTTAAGGTGTAATTGTTTAAATATTGCTCTCCATTTACAATTTGGAGCGCAAAAACCCGTTGGATCAATACGCCAAACAGGACAAACATAACCGCCGTCAACACAAACAGTCTGGATTTAAAAAAATTGACAACCGATTCTTTGATCATATCAAACAAATTTACCAGCGCTCCTTCTTTCTGACATTTCTAATTTCTGGTTGATTTTTAATAGGATAAAATACAAAAAAACTGTTACCAGGATGGTATAGACCAATTCCGGTATGACAATGTGAAACAGGTAATACCGGAATGCAAACCTCCCGCGAAACAGGAATTGTAAAAAATAGATCAAAAGGTTACAGACAAAATCACTGGCCGTAATTAATGCCATCGGCAGTTTGATATCCTCTGCAAAAAACCTTTTGTGGAACAGTCCGTTTATATAACCCAAATACATATAAATCAGGGCATAAAAGCCAATCGAGCCTCCATAAAAAATATCAATCAAAAGGCCGCACAAAAAGCCTGTCAAAAGGCCTTCTTTTTTGCCCCGCATAAAACCAAAAGAGGATGTGACGATAATAAAAAGATTTGGCGATATGGAAGCAATGGAAAACGCTTTAAACAGAGTGCTCTGTAATAAAAAGCAGATCACAACAATCAACAGGACAACTATTTTTCGTTTCATTGGCTCCTCCATTACTCGGATGCTTCACCGGATTCTTTTTTGTCCAAAATCACCAGCACTTCCTCAAGATGCTCAAAATCCACGGCCAGCGTAACCGTCCCGGATTTGGTCAGGTTATTGGAATCCATTTCCAATTGATCGATATATCCAATCAAAATCCCCTGCAAATATTTATCGCTGATATTGGAGGTCACGACTTCATCCCCAGACTGAGCCTTATCTTTGGAATCCTTTAAGTCGGTCAGCAGGATTTTTTGGTTTTCATTCATCTCCTGCAAATCCCCGTGTACAATACAGCGATCAGACGTCTTGACCAGCATACCGCTGACCTTGCTGACGTCGTCGATAATTGAACGTACTTTTGCATAGTTTGGACCGACGTCGGTTACAATCCCCACTAACCCGCTTCCGGCTATGACGTTCATATCCACTTCAATGCCGTCTTTGCTTCCTTTATCAATTGTGAAAATGGAAAACCAGTTGCCAACGTCTTTTCCAATCACGCTTGCGGCAACTTTTTCGTAACTTGGGTATTTTTGATCGAGCTTCAAGAGCTCGCGCAGATTGTCTAATTCATATTGCTCCAGTTTAATCGTATTGAGCTCGGCCGTCAGGGCGTCCACCTGAGTTTTTAACTCCTGATTTTCCGCCATCACATCCTTTAAATCATTTAGATTATCCGCTTTGTCAAATATCCACCTGCCCACAAAATTGATCCCGCGCTGCATGGGGACAAAGACATACCCTGCCACAGTATTTAAAGGCCCACCGGAAAGGTTCATCGCAAAACTGGCGTAAATCAACCCTCCACATACGAGTGTTAAAAACATCAGTATATATTTAGATGGAACTTTAAATTTTGATTTTCGCTTCATAAAATACCTCTACCTCAAAATTCTTGTCTTCATATTGAACGTCAGGCGCTTATATTTGTCGTCGGATACAATCCGGATTAGGCCGCGTACAACGGATTCTTCCGGACTATCGCAGGTATTGACGCGAATATTGGTAATCTGGGTAAACAGCTCGTCCAATCCCTGGATTAACG
>CAOJLW010000221.1 GCA_948438565.1 uncultured Lachnospiraceae bacterium
GTGTATTCCTAAGATCGGGAATAAAAAACAGAAAAAACTAGTAGAATATTGTGGCAGTGCAAAAGCAGTATATGAACTCTCCAAACGGCAGCTCTTAGAAGTGGACGGGATACAGGAGCGGGACGCACAAGCCGTTTTAGAAAGCAAAGGACAGTGGGATTTGGAAAAAGAAGCAGAAATTTTCATACGGACAGGCGTGTCTATGGTGACTCTGGAAGATAGAGAGTTTCCTAAAAAACTAAAGGATTTGCCGGACGGTCCCTACGCGTTGTTTTATAAAGGCAGGCTGCCGCGGCAGAAGAGCAAAACGGCGGCTATTGTGGGCGCCCGGAGGTGTTCGTCTTACGGCAGGGCAGTGGCGTTAAATTTAGGCGAGGCGCTCGCTTCCCGCGGAGTAAGCGTTATAAGCGGTATGGCGGCAGGGATTGATTCGTTTGGACATTGGGGCGCGATCCGCGGCGGGGGAAACACCTATGCCGTTTTAGGCTGCGGCGTGGATATCTGTTATCCTAAGGGAGCGCGGGAGCTGTATGAGCGGATACCGATTTTCGGGGCGGTGTTGTCGGAATATTTGCCGGGGACAATTCCAACGCCGGGGCAGTTTCCGGCGAGAAATCGTCTGATCAGCGGCCTGGCCGATGTCGTGATCGTGGTGGAAGCCAAACAAAGAAGCGGCTCATTGATTACGGCGGATTTTGCCCTGGAACAGGGAAAGGAGATCTATGCGGCGCCGGGACGGATAGACGACGCGTTAAGCGCCGGCTGCAATGAACTGATTCGGCAAGGGGCAGGGATTGTCACATCTGTGGACGATTTGCTTTGCGAATTGGAACTTTGTACGAAAATCGGGATAGCGGACGAAGAGGAAAAAGAACGGGAAAAAATAGAAAATGCACTTGAAAAAGAGGAATTGATGGTGTATAGTTGTTTCGGTTTGTGTGCAAGAAACATGGAGGATTTGTTACAAATGACAAAAATCCCAGCTTCGGAATTGGCGGATTTGCTGGTTCGGCTACAGACTAAGGGGTGGATTGAAGAATTTTATAAGAATCATTATCGAAAAAAATAAACAAGCATAAAAGGAGTTTTCAGCTATGGCAAAGTACCTGGTTATCGTGGAATCGCCGGCAAAGGTAAAAACGATTAAAAAATTTTTGGGAAAAAATTATGAGGTAACTGCGTCGAACGGACATGTGCGTGATCTGCCGAAAAGTCAGCTTGGAATTGACGTAGAGCATGATTTTGAACCAAAGTACATTACCATCCGTGGGAAAGGGGATATTCTGGCAAAGCTTCGCCGGGAAGTGAAAAAGGCCGACAAGGTCTATCTGGCGACCGACCCCGATCGGGAAGGGGAAGCTATTTCCTGGCATTTGGCAAAAGCATTGAAATTGGAAGGAAAGAACGTATGTCGCATCAGCTTTAATGAGATTACCAAGGCGGCGGTCAAAGCGTCTCTAAAAGCGCCGCGGGAAGTCAATATGGATCTGGTGAACGCACAGCAAGCCAGGCGTATGCTCGATCGGATTGTAGGATATAAAATCAGTCCGCTCCTTTGGGCAAAGGTAAAACGGGGATTGAGCGCAGGAAGGGTGCAGTCTGTGGCGTTGCGTTTGATCTGCGACAGAGAAGAAGAGATCAATGCGTTTATACCGGAAGAATACTGGACGTTAGACGCCAAATTTTGCATAAAAGGGGAAAAACGTCCGCTGACCGCTAAATTTTACGGCGACGCGTCCGGAAAGCTGCATATTGCGACACAGCAGGAAATGGAGCGTATCAAGCAGGAAGTGACCGGCGCGCCCTATCAGGTATTGGAAGTAAAAAAAGGGGAACGCCAAAAAAAGGCGCCCCTGCCGTTTACAACCAGCACCTTGCAGCAGGAAGCGTCGAAAGTTTTAAATTTTTCCTTGCAAAAGACGATGCGCATTGCCCAGCAGCTCTATGAGGGCGTAGATATCAAAGGGCAGGGTACGGTCGGTCTGATTACGTATTTAAGGACGGATTCTGTGCGTATCTCGGAAGAAGCCGCCCAGGCAGCCAAAGATTATATTGCGACGGCATATGGAGAGGCGTATGTCGGTATGCATACCGCAAAAAAGCAAACAGCATCCAATATTCAGGATGCCCATGAGGCGATTCGACCGACGGATATCGCCAGAACGCCGGTATTGGTTAAGGAATCCCTCTCCCGGGATCAGTTTCGTCTCTATCAATTGATTTGGAAACGCTTTGTGGCCAGTCGGATGTCCGAGGCTGTGTATGAGACGACAGCCGTAACGATTGGGGCGCTTCGTTACCGTTTTCATGTGTCGGCTTCTAAGCTGGTCTTTGAAGGCTTTCGTTGCGTCTATACCGGTGATGAGGACGATAAGGGCGAGGGCAATGTATTGTTACAGTCGATCGATCAGACAACTGAGCTTTCTTTACAGGAGTTAGACGGAAAACAGCATTTTACTCAGCCGCCGGCGCATTATACGGAAGCGTCGTTGGTGAAAGTGCTCGAAGAGCTTGGCATAGGCCGTCCGAGTACATATTCTCCGACGATTACGACGCTGCTTGGAAGAAGGTATGTAGTAAAAGAAAAGAAAAATTTGTATATAACGGAATTGGGCGAAGTGGTCAATTCGATTATGAAAGAATCGTTTCCAATTATTGTCGACGAGCATTTTACGGCGAATATGGAATCCTTGTTGGACAAAGTGGAAGAGGGATCTGTCAGCTGGAAAGCCGTAGTCAGCAATTTTTATCCGGATTTGGAGGAGGCTGTGGAAACGGCGGAAAAGGATTTGGAAAAAGTAAAAATTGAAGATGAAGTTACGGATGTGCTCTGTGAAGAATGCGGGAATCATATGGTGGTAAAATATGGGCCGCATGGGAAATTTCTGGCCTGCCCGGCTTTTCCGGAATGCCGAAACACCAAACCGTATCTCGAAAAGACAGGCATACGTTGTCCGTTATGTGGAAAAGAAGTTGTCCTGAAAAAGACGAAAAAAGGCAGAAAATACTTTGGCTGTGAGAACAACCCGGATTGCGAATTTATGTCCTGGCAAAAACCCTCTGACAAACCATGTCCTAGATGTAATAGCTATATGGTGGAAAAAGGGAATAAATTAGCTTGTTCTAACGAACAATGCGGCTACAGTGAAGAGCGCCCAAAGGAAATGGATAAAGAAATTGGAAAATAATTTGAATATTCTTGCAATTGCAAAATGAATATGTTAAGATACGAACTGAATATTAAAAATTCGGAAAATTTTTAAAGGGGGGTATCTTATGGGTGTACAGTTGTTGGATAAGACAAGAAAAATCAATAAACTCTTGCATAATAACAATTCTTCTAAAGTAGTATTTAATGACATCTGTGATGTACTGACAGAAATATTGGCGTCCAACATCCTGGTCATCAGCAAAAAGGGGAAGGTTTTGGGAAGCAGTATCTGTAAAGGCATTGATGAAATTGGTGAATTGATTGTAGATGAAGTGGGCGGATTTATTGATCTGCTGTTAAATGAGCGGCTGCTTGGGATTCTTTCCACAAAAGAGAATGTCAATTTGGAAACCTTGGGTTTTGCCGCTGATTTAAAGGAATACTGTGCAATCATAACTCCGATTGACATTGCCGGGGAGCGGCTCGGGACATTGTTTGTGTACCGTTATGCTTCTCCATATGAAATTGATGACATTATTTTGAGCGAATATGGCACGACCGTAGTTGGCCTTGAGATGATGCGTTCCGTCAATGAAGAAAATGCGGAGGAGAACCGCAAGATCCAGATTGTCAAATCGGCGATTAACACGCTTTCTTTTTCGGAGCTTGAGGCGATTACGCATATTTTTGAAGAATTGGACGGGAATGAGGGGATTCTCGTGGCCAGTAAAATTGCGGATCGGGTAGGGATTACGCGGTCGGTCATTGTAAATGCGCTGCGCAAATTTGAAAGCGCAGGCGTTATCGAATCGCGTTCGTCCGGGATGAAAGGAACCTATATCAAAGTCCTCAACGACGTTGTGTTTGATGAGTTGCAGAAGATTAAAAAGCAAAATGAGTATTAGTGCGGATACCGGATATGGCGGCTGTTGTAACAGCCGCCGTTTGGTTGTGATTGGATTAAAAGAGGTCGTTGCATTCCCTTCTGTTCATGCTATTTAGAAAAATGAAAAAAGGGGTTGACAGTAGGAAAATTTTGAGATATAATCTTATTTGCGTTGTGAGTGATTTGGACAACCAATTGATGTTTTATAATTTCCGGGGTGTGGCTCAGTTTGGCTAGAGCGCCTGGTTTGGGACCAGGAGGCCGCAG
>CAOJLW010000222.1 GCA_948438565.1 uncultured Lachnospiraceae bacterium
GGTATAACGCCTTTTTCCGAATACGACGCCTATCTGGACGAGCTGGACGCGTGCGGACTACAGACGGCGCTACAGATCTACCAGGATGCTTATAACCGCTATTTAAACGCCAATTAATTTTGTTTGGGAGAAATGTCACTATGTCAGCGCTTCTCATCAGCAAAATCTTTCTGATCAAATAAAAAAAATCCTGCACAGCAGGATGGGATATATGGGAGCGCGGCTGTGACAGCAGACAGGATTCTTGTATGCTGCACGCAGCCGCACCCTTTTATTTGATTTTCTTACCGCAACATTGTTTAAATTTCTTGCCGCTTCCACACGGACAGGGATCGTTCGGATATACTTTTGCTTTGTCACGTTTCTTTGGCGCATTCGACGCCGTTTCGTCTTTGTTGGTGCCGGTCACTTTAGCAACCTGCTCCCTTTCTACTTTTTGCTCAATCCGTACGTGATACAGCAAGCGAACGGTATCCTCCTGGATACTGGCAATCATACTGTCAAACATATCAAACCCGCTCATCTTATATTCCACCAACGGATCCCTTTGACCATAAGCTTGCAGGCCAATCCCCTGACGCAGCTGATCCATATCGTCAATATGATCCATCCACTTCCGATCAATCGCTTTTAACAATACGACGCGCTCTAGCTCACGGAACTGCTCCGGCTCCGGAAATTCTGTTTCCTTGACCTCATAGAGTTTAACTGCCTGTTCTTTTAATAAATGCTTCAGCTCCTTACTGTTCTTCATGCCTTCCACCGTATCCGGCGTCACAGGCTGCAAAGGGATCATGGGAAGCAAAATATCATTTAAAGCTTTGATATCCCATGCATCCGGAGTCATCTCATTGGAAATGCAGGTATCGACAGACGCTTCCACGCGATCCGTCACCATCTTAAAAATCACATCACGCATACTTTCCCCGTTTAATACGCGCAGACGTTCGGCATAAATAATCTCCCTTTGGTCATTCATCACCTGATCATATTCCAACAGATTCTTACGGATGCCAAAGTTATTAAACTCGATCTTGCTCTGCGCCTTTTCAATCGCACCGGAAAGCATCTTATGCTGAATCTGCTCCCCGTCCGGCACGCCGAGCGCATTAAACATTGTCATCAGCTTTTCGGAACCAAACAGACGCATCAAATCGTCTTCCAGGGAAATATAAAACTGAGATTCGCCCGGATCTCCCTGACGTCCGGAACGTCCGCGGAGCTGATTGTCAATACGCCTGGATTCATGACGTTCTGTACCGATAATCTTTAAACCGCCGGCCGCCTTGGCCTCTTCATCCAATTTAATATCCGTACCACGGCCAGCCATATTGGTAGCAATCGTAACGGCTCCATGCTGTCCGGCCTGCGCCACAATTTCCGCTTCCTGTTCATGGAACTTGGCGTTTAAAACATTGTGCGGGATGCCGCGTCGTTTTAACATTTTACTGATTTCTTCGGAAATCTCAATCGTAATCGTACCGACTAATACCGGCTGCCCTTTGGCATACGCTTCTTCAACCGCGTCGCATACCGCATGGAATTTTTCTTTTTTCGTCTTATAAACCACGTCCTGCAAATCCTGACGCGCAATCGGCTTATTCGTCGGGATTTCAATAACGTCCATACCGTAAATGTCGCGGAATTCCTTTTCTTCGGTCAGAGCCGTACCGGTCATACCGCATTTTTTCTCAAATTTATTAAAAAAGTTCTGAAATGTAATCGTCGCCAATGTCTTGCTTTCGCGTTTTACCTTGACGTGCTCTTTTGCTTCAATTGCCTGATGCAGACCGTCCGAATAACGACGCCCCGGCATAATACGCCCGGTAAACTCGTCTACAATCAAAACCTGATCGTCTTTTACCACATAGTCCTGATCCCGGAACATCAGATAATGAGCGCGCAATGCCAGGATGATATTGTGCTGGATTTCCAGGTTTTCCGCGTCTGCCAGATTCTCAATGCGGAAAAACTGCTCTACCTTTCGGACGCCTTCCTGTGTCAGATTGACGACCTTATCTTTTTCATTGACTACAAAATCCCCCGTCTCTTCGATTTCAACGCCCATAATCGCATCCATTTTGGAAAACTCCTGGCTTTCTTCACCACGGGTCAGCTGCCGAGCCAAAATATCACACGCTTCGTACAATCTGGTTGATTTCCCGCTCTGGCCGGAAATAATCAGCGGCGTCCTGGCTTCGTCAATCAATACGGAATCCACCTCGTCAATGATTGCATAGCGCAGACCACGCTGTACCAGTTGTTCCTTGTAGATGACCATATTATCCCGCAGATAATCAAAGCCAAGTTCATTATTGGTAATATACGTAATATCGCAGTTATAAGCTTCACGCCTTTCGTCATTATCCATCGAATTTAAGACGACGCCAACGCTGACTCCGAGAAATTCATGCACCTGACCCATCCACTCGGCGTCACGCTTGGCCAGATAATCATTGACCGTGACAATGCAGACGCCTTTGCCCTCTAAAGCATTCAGATAAGCCGGAAGCGTAGAAACTAACGTCTTACCTTCACCGGTACGCATCTCTGCAATACGCCCCTGATGCAGGATAATGCCGCCGATCAGCTGCACACGGTAATGCTCCATATTGAGTACACGCCGCGCCGCTTCACGAACAGTCGCAAACGCTTCCGGAAGGAGCGCATCCAATGTCTCGCCTTCCTGGATTCTCTTTCTAAATTCCTTGGTCTTGTCCCGTAGCTGTTCGTCTGTCAATGCCATCATAGCATCTCGGTAAGATTCAATCTTATCCACAATCGGTACAATCCGCTTTAACTCCCGATCACTATGCGTTCCAAATAATTTTGTAAATGCGTTCATATATACTCCTATCGTTCTCTTTCTATACTGCATATTAACCAAATCTTTTTCTACACAACAACGTTTATTGTACCACGTTCCACCTCTATAAACAATACTGAAAAGCATGAATGAATTGTTAAATTTTTATAGCCGTGTTATACTATGTAGAAAGTAACTTTGAAAATATGCAAAAGGAGGAGTGACTATGAAATACCAATACCGTACCCAAGGAACCTGTTCTTCCCTGATTGAGCTGGAATTAGACGGCCATATCGTCCATAACGTCAAATTTACCGGCGGATGCGACGGCAACTTACAGGCTATCCCACAGCTTGTGGAAGGAATGACCGTAGAAGAAATTGAAGAACGCATCGGCGGCATTCGCTGCGGCTATAAAAATACATCCTGCGGGGATCAGCTCGCAAAAGCCTGCCGCCTAGCTTTAGAACAAAATCAATAGACAAAAAAAATATGCCTGCACCGTGATAACCCGGATGCAGGCATATTTTTATATTATTTCTTTAACCGCAGCCTTCTGCTGTATGCAAAGATTGCGATACCAACCAAAAATACTGCGCCAAACAGGAAATAAATCCCATAATCTTCTACGCCTGTCTTGGGCGTCGCGTCTTTGACATGACCCGCCGCATTGCCGGAAATAGCTGCGGACGTTCCATTTGCCGTACCTGGTGAAGAAGCGTATACCGTAGAGGTATTGGTTCCGGAAGAGGTCGGGGTTTTCTTTGGATCTTTTTTCGTACTGCTCGGTCCCTCTTCTTCCGTATCGTCAGCCGGTTCCTCATCCTCAATATGCTCCGGATCTTCCTCTGCGTCTGTTCCTCCATTGCTTGAGCCATTTAAGCTTTCAAATATATAACCGTTGTCATTGGCCCATGTCTCTGCCGTACTGCCGTTATAGCCATAGATAACGCTTGGCGTCCATCCGGACTGCGTGCCAATGGATGTAACGCTTGCAGGAATCGTCACCGAACGTAAAGCGCTTCCGCTAAAAGCGTCTGATTCAATCGTACTGGTTGAATTTGGCAAAGCCGCAGACAAAAGATACATACATCCTGAAAACGCCCCGGAGGATACGGTAGTCGTCCCGGCAGCGAAGGAAATTCCTGTCTTGCCTTGCGGACAGAGCAAAAGCTGTGTTCCGTTTGCCGTATAGATACATCCGTCATAGGAAGAATAACTTCCGCTTGCCACGGAAATCGACGCCAAATTGACATCGCCGGAAAATGCATTCATGTCTAAATTTGATAATGTAGACGGCAGGGAAATGCTACTTAAATTACTACAGTTTCCAAACGCTCCCGACGCAATGCTGGTCACGCCTTCTGGAACGGTTACATTTTGCAAGCTTGGGCAATTGAAAAATTGTCCCGGCGCAATCGTCCCTGTCGACCCGCTTAAACTCAACGCTGCCAAAG
>CAOJLW010000223.1 GCA_948438565.1 uncultured Lachnospiraceae bacterium
AAAAGCTTTTGGAAAAAACCAATCAGCCTGATGCTTACGTTTGCCATGTGTCTCTCCGGAGCCAGCGTCGCTCCGTGGGGCAGCGAGGACGTAAAGGCATCGAATGCCATTTCGATTGCCAACGCGACGGAATTGGCCAAAATCGGCCGGGACGACGCCTATCCGATGGATGGGGATTATGTGCTGACCCAAGACATTGATTTAAGCGGCCAAAATTGGACGCCGATTGGAGGCGCAACCGGCCCGCAATATGGATTGGTCAGCGGGGAACGCGTATTTTCCGGGACGTTTGACGGAGCCGGAAGGACAATCGAAGGTCTGACGATCCAGTATGACGGCAGCCAAAGCAGCGAAGGAACCAATGTATCCGGTTTATTTGCAATGATTGGCAGCGACGATGCTTCGGATTATGCGGAAGTAAAAAACATCAATTTTACAGAAGTGTCCATCGAGCATACCCTGGGACGGGGCGATACGATAGGCGCATTGACAGGCGACGTCAACGGCTTTGCCAAAGTGGACAATATCGCGGTCTTAGGAGGCAATATCCATGTTTTAAACAGCAGCGGAGGGGATCTGATCGGCGTTGGCGGCGTTGTCGGACAGACCAGAAACAACAGCTCTGGCGTACAGATGTCCAACCTCTATAATGCGGCTGACGTTACTGTGGATTCCGGTGTAAATACGTCTCCGGTACGCTGCGGCGGCATTCTGGGACGGGTTCATCAACAGAATGTCATTGGCGCGCTGACTTCCTGCGTCAATATCGGCCAGGTTTCATACAAAGGAGAGATGGGGTATGCCATTAACGGTTACAGCTCCAATATCGATGCGCCGGCCAATATCGACCATATTGCCAACTGCTATTATCTGACAGGCAGCGGACAGGATTTTGCGGGTTCTGCATCGATTGCGGCAACCCAGACGGAGCTGGCAAGCGATGCAGTAGTAAACAAGCTTGGAGCGGAATACTGGTCTGTATATAACGGACAGCTGTTGCCGATTATCAGTGAAGGCAAAGTCGTAACGCCAATCCCGCTGCCGGAATTTGCCGCGGGTGAAAACGCTTCCTCTGTGACAAAGGACTTTACCGTTCCGACTTCTTTCATATCAGAAGCAGGTCAGGAAACGATTACATGGACCAGCGATTCTCCGTTAATTGTGATCGATAATCAGACAGGTACGGCCACTGTCGGAGCAACGCTTGTCAATACCAACGTAACCTTAACGGCGGTTACCTCTGTTTCCAAACGGACCAAGACCGTTTTGATCACGGTCATTTCCAATGCGGATATGTCCATCGTGCTCGATCAGGAATACGCCAAACCGGGCACGGCCATGACGGCTTCCATTCCAAACGCACCGGCCGGGACGTCCTTTACCTATACCTGGACGACGGAAAACGGTTCGGTGGACGGAGCTTCCTATACGCCAAAAACAGAGGATTTGAATACATTTTTGACGGTAACAGCCACGCATGAGGGAGCGACTGTAAATGAAAAGCGCATTTATTGCAGCAAGCTGCCAGTTGTCTATATCGATACGGACGACGGCTATGGCATCACGAGCAAGACGGAGTATAAAGACGCGACGATGCGCGTACAGGGCAACGATACGTTTAACAACAGTACGACGGCGCTGTATGACGGCGATATTTCGATTCGGGGACGCGGGAACAGCACCTGGAACTTAGGCTATAACAAGCTGCCCTACAAATTAAAGCTGGATACCAAGACGAATCTGTTTGGCTTTGGCAACAGCAAGCACTGGGCGCTGTTGGCCAATTATATGGACGAATCTCTGTTAAGAAATACCACCTCCTATGATTTGGCCGGCACAATGGGCATTACGCCGCATCTAAAATCTACCCATGTGGAGTTGATTTTTAACGGCAGATATGCGGGCAATTATCAGCTGGTCGGCAATGTGCGCATTGACGACGGGCGCGTTGATATTTTTGACTGGGAAGACGCGGCCGGGGATGTGGCCAAAGCGATTGGCAAAAAAGAGAATATTTCAGGCGACGCGCGGGATGCGCTTGAGGATTATCTGAACCAAAATATGCAGTGGATTACCAGTGATCGGTTCACCTATCAAGGCAAGTCCTATACGGTTTCCGATTACTATCAGGATATCCCAAAAACAGCGGACGGCAAGGTAGACGTATCCGGCGGATTTTTATTTGAGCTGGACACCTATTTTGATGAAATTTCCAAATTTTATACAACCTCCCGGCAGCCGATGATGTTTAAGAGTCCGGAATTTATCCGTCCGACCTATGGAAGCGGCTGGAATGGCTGGGGCGATATCGAGGAGAACCCGTCTTATGACAATTGCGACGCTCTGTTTACGTATTCGCAGCAATATGTTCAGGCCGTAGAAGACAGTATCCGTGCCGAAGATTTTTATGTGGACGTGAAAAAACAGGCGAATGCGGACAATGCCGCCAATTTTACAGAGGATTTTGAAGGCAGGCGTCACTATACGGAATTGGTGGATTTGGATTCCCTGGTCAATTACCTGATCTTAAATGAATTTTACTGGAATACCGAAACCATGAAAAAGAGCACCTTTATGTACAAGGATTTAGGCAAAAAGCTTACGATCGGGCCGGTTTGGGATATGGACTGGACTTCCAACAGCCGTGTCAGCGCCTATGAAACGGGCAACTACGAAATCTGGATGGTGACAACTGCCGGACAGCAGTCACAGAGCGAATCCTGGTATCGCTATTTGATCGGGGATCCGTATTTTGTAGAAAAAATGTACGAATGCTACCATAACAATCGGCAGAATTTTGAAGATATTGTGAAAAGTGGCGGCATTATCGATCAGGATATCGAATACCTGCGCGAATCCGCTACCGAAAATTACAATTGGGGATATATACAGCACGTTTCCGATTTTGACTCCGAGGCGGAACGCCTGCGCGAATATTTAAAAAACCGTCTGAATTGGATGGATCAGCAGTTTGCGTCTCTGCCGAATCTGCTGCGTTCCCTTGGAAAATATAACGCTTCCAGTCAGATTTCGGTTTCCGCCAATATCAGCCAGGAAGCTACCACGACTTATACCGCGACCGTTTCCGGAAGCAGCGCCAAAAAAGTCGGCTTCTATTTAAACGGCATCCGGATCGGAACTGCGGATATTACAAATGGAAAAGCTGCTTTGACGGCATCCGACGCCCACTTGGATCCGAGCAAATCCGCGACCAATATCATACAGGTGCGGGGTATGGACGCTTCCGGTAACCTGCTTGGCAATATACAAAATTATACGGCGTTTCAAAAAGATGTAAAAACGCAAGCATTGACCGGTACAGTGACGATTTCCGGCCGCGCCAGCGTCGGTTCCGTTTTAAAGGCGGAGGTTACCGACACGAACAATTCAGGCGTTTTATCTTATCAGTGGAAAGCGGATAACCAAGCCATTACCGACGCGACGACCAAAAACAGCTACACCTTAACGGCTGCCGAAGAAGGCAAACAGATAACGGTGGAGGTATTTAGCTCCATCGAAACCGGATCCTTAATCAGCGAAGCTACCGAAGCGGTCGTCAAAGTGGAAACCAAAAACGACCATCCTCTGATCCATCAGGTATACGCTGGCGGCAATAATGATACCACGCCCGTAACCCATAGCTTTATCGAATTGTATAACCCGACCGACGAATCCATCCGTCTGGACGGCTATGCGCTGGGATATCTCTCCGGCGGTAAAAACGGAGCGGCGCCGGAAGAAGTGCGCCTGACGCTGGATGGTGAGGAAATTCCAGCCCATCACTCGTACCTGATTCGCTGTGAAGAGCAGGATCCGGCTACTTTTACCGGCTTTTTGCAGATTCATGATTTTGACAAAGAATGGGAACAGATATTGGACAATAAACGTTACCGACTGATCCTCTATCGCGGAACCGAGATTGCAGACGGCGTATCTGTCAATGAAGATTCTGTGGAAGGCGAAGTCCTGCCGGATGGGACGATAAGTAAACAAAAGGCAATCCGGCGTAAGAATTTTGCGGACACAGATAATAATACCGCTGATTTTGAAGTCATAGAGTATCGGGACGCCGATCCGGCCAAGATAGAAGCGAACCGTCCGAGAAGCAAAAAAGACGGCGCATGGGGAACCGGCACAGGGCCAATCGATCCAGAACCGGCAGAACTGACCGGAACCGTCTCTATTCGCGGCAACGCCATTGTCGGCGCGATTTTATATGCGGATGAAGCTACCAACAACAGCGGCGACTTATCCTATCA
>CAOJLW010000224.1 GCA_948438565.1 uncultured Lachnospiraceae bacterium
TTTACGAAGGAAAAACGAACGGATTATTACGAATTTTATAAAGAAATCATAGAACAGGATTAAAAGTTATGCGGATGTATGATTTGATTCAACGGAAGAAAGACGGCAGACGGCTTACTGCCGAAGAAATCCGTTTTCTGATAAAGGCGTATACAAACGGAGCCATACCGGATTACCAGATGTCCGCAATGCTGATGGCGATTTGTTTTCAGGGACTGGACGACCGGGAAACGTACGATCTGACCGTGGCCATGCGCGACAGCGGGGATTGCCTGGATCTATCCAAAGTGCGGGGCATTACGGTTGACAAGCACAGCACCGGAGGCGTCGGGGACAAAACCACGCTTGTGCTTGCGCCCGTCATTGCCGCCCTTGGCGTTCCGGTGGCCAAAATGTCCGGAAGGGGACTTGGGCATACGGGCGGGACGATCGACAAGCTGGAATGCTTTCCCGGCTTTTCGATCGCTTTAAGCGAGGAAGCGTTTTTGGAAAACGTCAATGCGATCCAACTCGCAATTGCCGGGCAGACCGCTAATTTGGCTCCTGCGGATAAAAAAATCTATGCCCTGCGCGACGTTACGGCGACTGTCGATCAGATGTCTTTGATTGCAAGCAGCATTATGAGCAAAAAACTGGCGTCCGGCAGCGACGCTATCGTTTTGGATGTGAAAGTGGGTTCCGGCGCGTTTATGAAAAATTTAAAAGACGCTAAGAAGCTGGCGGAAACGATGGTTCGGATCGGCCAAATGGCGGGGAAGAAAATGGCTGCCGTTATTACGAATATGGACGAACCGCTTGGCAACGCCGTAGGCAATTCCATTGAAGTCATCGAAGCAATTGAAGCGCTTTCCGGCAGAGGGCCCGCGGACTTGATGGAAGTGGTATTTGCGCTCGGTGTGAAAATGCTGGTACTGGCGGAGGCTGCCGCTGACGAAATGGAAGCGTACGAACGGATGCAAACGTGTATTGCATCGGGCGCGGCCAAACAAAAGATGGCGGAATGGGTAAAAGCGCAGAGAGGAGATCCCTCTTATGTGTGGGATACGGGCAAGTTTCCACAGGCCGCCTATACGATGGAGGCCAAAGCTGTAAAAGAAGGCTATATTCAGGCGATCGACGCTCAGGCGATTGGGACGGCCTGTATGATGTTAGGCGGAGGGAGAGAAGATAAGGAATCGCTCATCGATCTGACCGTAGGGATCTATTTGACGAAAAAAAAGGGGGATTTTGCGGCAAAGGGCGATACGGTAGCGCGCATTTATGCGTCGGACGCAAACAAGGGGCAGGCTGCCGTAGAGCGGGTGCAGTCGGCCTATACAATAGGCGGCCAAAAAGAAGAGCCGTCTGCTATGATTCAAGCGATCATCGATACTGCCGCGAATATTACAAATTCCTTTTACATATAGTAGACTATGGGTAAAATGAATTTTGGAAAATGGAAAGAAGGCCTGGTGGAATCCTTAGAGCTTCCCAAGGATCTGATGTATGGAGCTGTCTTGGTATCCATTACCGGGAGACAGGAAATTTTAATAGAAAATTATCGGGGGATTTTAGAATATACGCAAAACCACATCAGCTTGCAGACAAAGGCGTGTCGTCTCGTTGTGCGTGGCAAAGACCTGCATATCAGTTACTATACCAATGAAGAGATGAAAATCACCGGACGGATTGATTCCGTATTATATGAAGATTAGGAGGCAGACTTGTTCCTATCCTTAATCAAATTTTTACGCGGTTTTCTACTAGTCCGTTTAAATGGCTATTCCCCGGAACGTTTTTTAAATCTGTGCAGCAACCATAATATCCTGATCTGGAACCTTACCAACCATGGGGATTCTTACGAATTTTACATCAGCATTGCGGGATACCGGAAGCTTAAGCCGCTGCTGAGAAAAACAAAGACAAGGGTCGTAATCTTACAGCGGATTGGCTTTCCGTTTTTTTTATATCGATATCGGAAACGGAAGGTGTTCTTTGCCGGGATTGTGTTTGGCCTGGGTTTTTTGCTGTATTTGACGACGTTTGTCTGGCTGATTGATATCAACGGCAATTCTCTGATTACAGACGAGACGGTTCTGGCATTTTTAGAAGAAGAGAGCGCGTCGTTTGGCAGTCGAAAGAGCCGTATTGATTGCAGTGCGCTGGAAGAATCGCTTCGGACAAAATTTGACGATATTATCTGGGCGTCCGTTCGCTTAAGCGGCACGAAGATGACGATTGATTTGCAGGAAAACCTGATTACGAAGGATACTTCCGAAGAAGCGCAGGAAAAACCGGAGGGAGCCTATAACATTACGGCGGATAAAGACGCGGTGATAACGTCTATTATCACACGACAGGGGACGCCCTTGGTAAAGGCCGGGATCGAAGTGAAACAAGGGGATATCCTGGTTGGCAGTCAGTTGGATATCTATAATGACAGCAATGAGATTGTCAATCACGTCTATGTGGCGGCCGATGCGGATATCTATGGGCGAACGCAATATACATACGAAGAGGCGTTTCCGATGCGTTATAACCGGAAAGTACGGTCGGGCGAAGGAAAAAGCGCATACAGTCTGAGCCTTTTTTCCTATCAGGTGAATCTTCCGACGTTTTTTCAGCAAAAAGAACCGTATATCTCCTATACAGAGAGCAGACAGTTGGCTTTGGCCAAAGATTATTATATTCCGGTGACTTTTGAAAAAACCACGTATTATCCCTGTAAATATGAGCAGGTGACGCTTTCTAAGCCGCAGGCCAAGGAGCGTGCAAAAGAAAATCTTGCCGTGTATTTAAAAAAATTGGAAGAAAAGGGTGTTCAAATAACCGATAATAGTGTTATGATAGAGTTTGCAGATAATCAGTGCCAGGTAAAGGCCGTGATTACCGCAATTGAAAAAATCGGCAAATACGAACCGGCCGAGGTAAAGCAAATATCGACGGATGAGAGGCTGACGGAAGATGAGTCTGACTGAATTAAATTTAAATATCCCACCGGAGCATATGGCGAACGTGTTCGGACAGTTTGACATATATATGAAAAAAATAGAAAAGGCATTTCATGTAACGGTCGTGATCCGCAATAGCGTTGTTAAGCTATTAGGCAGCGATACGGGGATCCAAAACGCCGCCGCAGTGTTTGAGCAGCTGCTCGAGCTGTCCAAGCGCGGCAACGTCATTACGGAACAAAACGTCAATTACGCGGTTGCGCTTGCCATGGAGGAAAATACAGAGGCCATTGTGGAAATTGACCGGGACTGTATCTGCCATACCGTTCAGGGAAAGCCGGTCAAGCCGAAAACTCTGGGGCAGAAAGCCTATGTAGACGCCATTCGCAATCAGATGATTGTCTTTGGCTGCGGCCCTGCCGGAACCGGTAAGACATATCTGGCCATTGCCATGGCGGTTACGGCGTTTAAAGAGGAAAAGGTCGGACGGATTATTTTAACGAGGCCGGCTATCGAAGCCGGAGAAAAACTGGGTTTCCTCCCGGGGGATCTGCAAAGCAAAATCGATCCGTACCTTCGGCCGTTATACGATGCGCTGTATCAGATCATGGGATCGGAAAGCTTTCAGCGCAATACGGAAAAAGGTCTGATTGAAGTGGCGCCGCTTGCTTATATGCGCGGACGGACGTTAGATAATGCGTTTATTATTTTGGACGAGGCGCAAAACACCACACCGGCGCAGATGAAAATGTTTTTAACCAGGATTGGGTTTGGCTCCAAAGTCGTGATTACCGGAGACGCCACCCAAAAAGATTTGCCGCCCGGCACAAAATCCGGTTTGGACATCGCTTTAAGGGTGCTGCGTAAAGTAGAGGGCATTGGCATATGCGAACTGACCAGCAGCGACGTTGTACGCCATCCCTTAGTCCAAAAGATTGTCAAGGCCTACGAGGACTATGAAACACGTCAGGAAAAAAAGAAGCAAAGACAGGTGGTTAGAAAATAATGGAACAGAAAATGCCTTGGAAACGATTGCGGAGTTTTTTGTTAATCGTTGTCCTGACTGTTTTGGTATCCGTCCTATTTCTCTATCAAAACGGTTTTCAGCCGGATATTGCCGTGGCATATCTGGCCATTGATGCTGTCTTTTTAGCAGTTTTTCTCTATCTATTGGAAAGCGGTCGAATCCATCAAAAGCTGGGCGCAAGCAAATCTACGCATTTTGGCAGTATTGCTGACTGCTATGCGATTTTAAGCATTTTGACGATTGGCTGTTCGTTTATCCCACAGTTTACCTGTCCGGCAGCGGC
>CAOJLW010000225.1 GCA_948438565.1 uncultured Lachnospiraceae bacterium
TGTTGTTTGTCACGTATCGATCCAAAATCCGGGAAGAACAGTAATCTATTCGTCCTCTGGATGGTCAAGCGGCAAGGAGAAGATAAATTCAGTTCCGACGCCTTCGGTGCTGACGACGTTGATATTTTCCTGATGCGCCTGGATAATTTCTTTTACAATGGCAAGGCCAAGACCGGTGCCTTTTTTATCCTTGCCGCGTGACAAATCAGTTTTATAAAATCGTTCCCATATTTTGGGCAGGCTGGCTTTTGGGATGCCAATTCCCCTGTCTTTAACAGAAACAAAAATTTTTTCATTTTTTACGGTGGTCTCAACCGTAATTACCGAGTCTGGATGGGAGAATTTGATGGCGTTGTCAATCAGATTGTAGATGACACGCTGGATTTTTCCCATATCCGCCCGCGCAAACAGCGTTTGTCCGGTCAGGATCAATTCAAAGAAAATACGCTTGGTTTTGCAGCTTCCTTCAAAAGTCTGAGCCGTCATTTTAATCATCTGATTGATATCAAAGGCTGTAATATCTAACATAACCCCACGTTTTCCGTAGTTGTTGAGTTCTAAAAGGCTTTCTGTTAATTTTGTCAGGCGTTCTGTCTCAAACAGAATGATATTTAAATATTTTTCTTGAAATTCCGGCGGGATGGTGCCGTCCTGCATAGCTTCAATGTACCCCTTAATAGAAGTCAACGGAGAACGAAAATCATGGGACACATTGGAGACAAACTTGCGTTGATCTTCTTCCAAGGTATTTAGTTCGTTTGCCATATAGGTTAAGGAAGCGGCAAGATAGCCGATTTCATCATCCGTATGAACATCCACAGGATTTTCAAAATGGCCGGAAGCGTATTGATTGGCCGCTTTGGTAATCTTTTTAATCGGCAGGATGATGGTAAACGTAAAGATGGCAAGCAGTACAAACGCGCAAAGAAACAGGATGCCCAGCGTAGCGTATGCAATTTCCAAAAACCCGTTATTGTAGGTATGCAGCGTAGCAATCGGTTTATGTATAAACACATAGCTGTTGACACGGTAATTGATGGAAATTGGCGCGTATACGCTCAACCGTTCATCCTCAAAACGGTTATAAAAAGAGCCGGTTTTATAATATCGGTTGCCAAAATCGCTGAGATCAAAGCCTTCAATGGATTGGATATTATCGGGATCTGTTTTCTGAGAAGAATTTACCAGAATTTCACCGCTGGTACTGACTACCCAAACTTCTGCATCCAGATAGAGGTTTAACAGTACAAGCCGTTCTTCAAAATCTTCCAGCGTGATATTGTTGCTATAGTAGCTGACTGCATAGTCGGAAGCGGCCAGATTGGCTTCTTTGTAGAGTTGTGAAGCTTCTTTTTCCAGGATATATTGATAGGCGCATTGGGTGGTAAAGGTAGATACTGCCGCAAACCCCAGAATGCCAAACAGCAGATAACCTAAAAATAGTTTGGGGTAAATTGTTTTTTTCATGCAGTCACCTGTTTACTTCAAATTTATAGCCAATGCCCCAGACAGTGGCAAGGCTCCAGGAAGCCTGATCTTTGATTTTTTCGCGCAGCCGTTTTACGTGTACATCGACGGTACGCGTATCGCCAATATATTCATATCCCCATATATGATCTAAAAGCTGCTCTCTGGTAAATACCTGGTTGGGGGAGGAAGCGAGGAAATATAAAAGCTCCAGTTCTTTGGGCGGCATATCCACAGGCTGTCCATTGTAGAGAACGGAATAATTGGAAAGATTGACGACTAAGCCAGGGTATTCGACGCATTTTAGATTCGCAGAAGCCGTCGTATTTTTGGCAATCGGCTGATAGCGCCTTAAAACGGCTTTGACGCGCGCAACCAGCTCTTTGGAGTCAAAGGGTTTTAAAATATAGTCGTCCGCGCCAAGCTCAAGTCCTAATACTTTGTCAAAAATCTCCCCTTTTGCGGAAAGCATGATAATCGGCGTATCAGATTTGGAGCGGATTTCCCGGCAGACCTGGTAGCCGTCGATGCCGGGCAGCATCAAATCCAACAGGATCAGATTTGGGGCGTATTGCTCAAATGCGGTCAGAGCTTCTTCCCCGTCGTTGACGGTTCTGGTGTCAAAGCATTCTTTCGTCAGGTAGAGGGAAATCAGCTCCGCAATATTTACATCGTCATCTACAATTAGGATTTTTTGTTTGGCAACCATAGATACCTCCTGTAAAAAATGTTAGTCTGCTTTAAACTCTGCAATGGTAACGCCGGAATCCCCTTCTCCTAATTCGCCAAGGCGAAAGGATTTCACGTATTTTTGTCGCTTTAAATGCTTTTGTACGGCATTGCGCAACGCGCCGGTGCCTTTGCCATGGACAATACGTACGGAAGGCAGATGGGCGATATAGGCGTCGTCCAGATATTTATCCAAAAGCGCGATCGCCTCATCGGTGGTCTTGCCGATCAGGTTGATTTCCGGAGAAATAGAAACGGATTTTCCCATTTTAATTTTTCCGACGCCGGACTTGGCGCGTGTTTTAAGCGGAGTCAGCGTTTCTTCTTCCAACAGCAGTAAATCGTTGATATTGACTAAAGAGCGCAGGATACCCATTTGAACGTATAAATCGCCTTTGGCATTGGGCAGCGTGCTCACAGTTCCTTTTAGATTCATGGAGAGTACCTTGACGGAATCTCCTAGACGAAGCTGCTTTGGCGGGGTATGGCCGGATGATTTTGCTTTGGGTGTGCGGGAAAGCTTTTTTTCCGTATCCGACATACGGGTGCGCAGCTGGGTGCGCTCCTGTTCCATTTCACTGGCTGTAGCATGGATTTGGCCGAATTTATTGAAATTACGGATGCTTTGATCGGCAAAATCCTTGGCTTCTTTTAAAATGGCCAATGCCTGTTCGTTGGCTTCTTTTATGATTTTATCCCGTCCTTGTTCCAGGCGTTCTTGTTGCTGTTCCAGTTTCTTTTTTAAGGATGAAATTTCACGCCCTTTGGCGTCAATTTCCTGTTGCTCCCGTGCAATCGCTATCCGGCTGTTTTCAAGACTTGCAATCAGATCTTCAAAACTGGCCTGCGATTCTGTAATCCGTCCTTTGGCGTCCTCGATATAAGAGGCGTCTAATCCGAGTTTTCCGGAAATCGCAAATGCGTTGCTTTTGCCGGGGATGCCGATCAGCAGCCGATAAGTGGGACTTAGGGTTTCCACGTCAAATTCACAGCAGGCGTTTTCCACGCCATCGGTGGACAGGGCGAATACCTTTAATTCACTGTAATGGGTCGTCGCCATGGTGCGGATCCCCTGTTCATGCAAACGGGATAAGATAGAGGCGGCCAGAGCGGCTCCTTCTGTCGGATCTGTCCCGGCGCATAGCTCGTCAAACAGCACAAGGGATTTTGGATTGGCATGGGCCAGGATCGATACGATATTGGTCATATGGGAGGAAAACGTGCTTAAGCTTTGCTCAATGCTCTGTTCATCTCCGATATCTGCAAAGATATCCTCAAAAACAGACAGCTCCGAACGGTCGTTGGCCGGGATGTGCAGTCCGGCCTGACCCATCAAAGACAGAAGGCCGACCGTTTTTAGTGAGACGGTTTTTCCTCCCGTATTTGGCCCGGTTACAATCAGCAGATCAAAGCGCTCCCCCAGCGTGACGTCGATTGGCACGGTGGTTTTTGGGTTTAAGAGGGGATGGCGGCCTTTACGGAGACGGATGCGTCCTTCCGTATTAAAGACAGGCGCAACGCCATTGTGTATTTTAGCCAATTGCGCTTTGGCAAATATGAAATCCAGGGTAGTCAAGATATGGTAGTTGCTTTCTATAGCTGTGCATGCTTCATATACTTGTCCGCTTAAGTTGGCCAGGATAACCTCGATTTCTTTGGCTTCTTTTAGAAACAGCTCCCGTAATTCATTGTTGAGATTGACGACGGCGGTCGGTTCAATAAACAGTGTGGATCCGCTTGAGGACTGATCATGGATCATACCCGGAACCTGATTCTTGGCGGCGGCCTTGACTGGAATGCAGTATCTGCCGTCGCGCATAGTAATCACGGCGTCCTGCAAGTAGCCGCTGTTGTTTGCCTGATTCATCACTTTATTGATCTGGGAGCGGATGCGTTCATTCATGCCCCCGATGGAACGCCGAATTGATTTTAAAGCGGGACTGGCGTCATCGCTGATCTCATCCTCCGAGAGGATGCAGCGTTTGATTTCGTTGTTTAATGGAGTAAGCGGTTCTATAGCCGAAAAAAAGCTGTC
>CAOJLW010000226.1 GCA_948438565.1 uncultured Lachnospiraceae bacterium
CGCCTCGTCCAAAAGCAAAATCGGATGATCGGAAAAAATCGCCCTTGCAATCGCGATACGCTGCATCTGCCCTTCCGATAGGCCCGTTCCCCGTTCTCCGAGCATCGTATCTATCCCTTGCGTAAGGCCGTCCACAAACGCAGCCGCACAGGCAATCTCTAAAGCACGGCGCAGCCGCCCCTCCTGGCGCATCCCTTCCGGATCGCCAAACGCCAGGATTTCACGGATCGTTCCGGACAAAAGCTGGTTGCCCTGCGGGACGTAGGCAAACAGACCGCGCCATGCAGACGTCAAACTGCGTTCGCCATCCGACGCGGACAGATAACAGCTCCCGGCGTCCGGCTGATATAAGCACAGCAGCAGCTTTAGCACCGTGCTCTTCCCACAGCCGGACGGCCCAAGCAAAGCCGTATATCCGCCTTTTTTCATATCGAGACTAAAATCTGAAAGCGTAACCGGCATTGCCGCCGCGCCGCCGCAGGCCGCCACCGGCGGCTGATACGTAAACGATACGCCCCGCAAACCAAATCCCGTAAAGCGCTCCCGGTAAAACTGTTGCAATTCCTCCTGCGGCAGCGCCGCCTGGCTCTTATCCGGCGCATACCGCTCCGTTTCCATCAGGCGTTCCGCGCTCGCTATCATCGCATAATATTTGGGCAGATATCCGGTAATATTGGCAAACGGACTCTGCACCTGGCCAATCAGCTGCAAAATCGCCATCAGGTTGCCGTATTCCATCGTTCCGGTCAAAATGCCATATCCACAATAAATCGCGCCGCATACATAGGCGCCGTTCATCGCGCTGCCAAAACCGATATTGCAAAAGTTAGCAAAATGACTGCGCTTCATCCGGGCCGCCCGATGAGCCTCCATCAGCCGCCCGGCGCCATCAACGGCAGACTGTTCCTGCGCAAAGGTGCGCACAATCAGCAGCGAACCCAGCCGCTCCTGAAAAAAAACCCGCAGCCGTCCGTCCGCTTCCTGAATTTTTTTATGGAGCCGTTTTAAGACCTTGCGAAATCCATACGTAAACAAAATCAAAAGCAGGCCGCCCGGCGCCAAAATATAGAGAAACTGCGGTTCCAAAAACAGGATGGCCGCCAACGCTCCCGCCATTTTCACAGCCATGCCGGCTGCGCCGGGGAGAATCTGCGCCAGTCCGTCCGCCACCACAACCGTATCGGACGTCAGGCGGTTCATCCACTCGCCGGAATTGACGCGCGTGACAGCGGCATAATCCCGATCCAAAAGAGCCGCGAACAAACGCGCCTTAAAACGGTTTTCCATCGACGAACGCGTCCATTCCTCCACCTGACGATGAAACGCACGCAAGGCAATCTGAAACAAAACCAAGGCGATAAAGACAACAGCCGCACGCCAAAACCCCTCCTGCCTGCCGTATACGGCATGATTAACCAAGCTGCGTAAAAGCAGCGCATACGCTACGCCGCTAATACCCAGCACAATCTGTATCAGCAAAAGGATCCCAATATACGCTTTTGCCCTTCCCGCTACGCTGCCAATCCAAAACAGGGCGGGACGGCCATCTTTTCGTTCGTTCCCTCGCTTACTCATAAAAGCTTCCTTTTTAAACGATGCAGCATATGCTTCCAGCATAAAATCCATGCCCGCAAATAAAAAAAGTCGCACCAAAGATGGACGTACGCCCGATATCGCCGATCCGTCACCGCAATCTCCCTGCCGTCCCGCACCACAGCCGTCAAAATGCCAATGACCTGACGATCCGTTACGCCAAACTCCCGACGCCAGCAGTGATCGCCGCAAAACACATAATCCTGTTTGCGTACGCGCAGGACGCGGTGCAGGATATACGTTCCGTTATTGCGCTTATATAACGCCACATCATATTTTTTACAGCGTCCCTGCGGCTTTTCTATAATCAGCAAATCCCGGTGTTCACGGATCCAGGGCATCATGCTAAACCCGACATTGGTATAGACGATTCTCCCAGTACGATCAAGCTCCTCTTCAAACGTATGGCTAGCCATCGATTGCCCCAATCCGGCGCAGCGTCTTTAAAATCCGTGCAACATCCTGTGCAATGACATCCCGCGGCGCGTCATACTCGGCAGCCATCGCGTCCACGATCTGTTCCTGTGTCGTCTCGGATTTTAAGCAATCCACAATAAAAGCCGCCGTATGATTGCTGCGCACCAAACCGGAAAAAGCGGACGTATCCGTTGAAACCATAATCTGCTCGCCGCCGCTTTCATGGGTGACAAATTCTTTTTTCAGCTTCATTGATAAACCTCCATTCACTGCATCCCTTCATAGGCCGTCTGTACGGCGGCAGGATCCATATTACAGGCCAGACGATACAATCCAACCTGAGACGCCAACCGATCTACAAGCTGCATGACGCGCGCCAGCAGATCCGGCTGCGGCGGACGGTAGCTCTGTTGTAACAGCATCGGCCAGGCCTCCCTGGCCGTTACCGTCCCAATCCGGTTGACTTCGCCCCGTTCCAGAATACAGACCGCTTTTAACGGAACCGCAATATTGCTGCTCAGGCGGTGCTTACCGTCCCAAGGCGTGCCATAAACGATAACGCCTTGCTCCGTAATCTTTAGGAGCGGCTTATCGTCATTGACCATTACGGCCCGGTCGCCAAAATACTCCCGCCACAGGCGGGTATGCGTGCTTTTTCCGGTACCGCTTTTTGCCGTAAACAGATAGGCCTGGCCGTCCACCGCAATCGCGGAACCGTGAAATAACAACGTATCATAAGCCAGCAGTCCGTTGGCAATTTTGCGGTAGAGAGCCAGGGTTTCCAGATAAGCATCCGAAAAACTGTGGATGGACGTTCCCTCACAGACGGCCTCCCTGACTGCCGCATCCTGCTCATATATCAGATCAGAACGATTGACTGCAACGGAAAAGCAAATCTTCTCCCTGGTCAAATAATCGCGGCAAAACTGTTTTGTTGAATCATACAAGGCGGATATGCCAATAGGCACGTCCGCCAATTTCACTTGAAATATAATATTGTCCAATCTCGTTCCCTTTATCACTAGATTGCTGCTCTTGGCTATTCCATTATAGAGGAGTCTCTATGCCGGAATACTCACCGTACGCCACGAGAAGGCGGCAACGCTGTACGGCATCCCCGCAGCACAAAACAAATGGCTGTCGGGGTATCCGGATACCAAATCCTGTTAATCTATACCCAGATCTTCCGTATCCACCCATGTGGAACTCGTAATAATTTCTTCATTTTCAAACAAAACGACCTCTAATTCCGGCTTTTGATATTGCCGCATATTGGATACACCTCCTTTCAGTTTGCCTGGAGCTCTGCCGCGCCTTGTTCTTCCAAGCGCTCCACGACCAGAACTTCCAGAACTGCCGCGGTTTCTCCAGCTGCTTCACCTTCATTGATAATTCCTGTAACCCGAATCCAGTCGCCTTCCTTCAATCCCTGTTCTTTGATCATTTCCTCATTCAGGTATTTCAAAGGCAGGCCGCACGCGGTTCTCTCTTCACCGTCTACCACTGTCCGGGATACATAGATTTCCTCTCCTTCTGCCGTAAAGACGCCTTCGAGCTGGTAAATCTGGCCGGAAAATCCACTGACATTCCCTGCCATCTCTGTGACAGTCTCAATGTAGACATCATCCGTCACAACATGGATATCCTCGCGCAGAGCCTCCAGCAAATCGTCATCCGTGGCGTCAGAATCCAACAACGGTTCCTGACTGTCAGCCTCGGTCGATTCCAATACTGTTTCGGTATCTGCCGCCTCTGTATCCTGCGGCGGTTTTTCCTCCTGTTGTGGTTTCCCGCCGCACGCGGCCACAGAAACACAGAAACAAACACAGAGAAATAAAGTCATCATCTTTTTATACATAATCTGCATATCTACCTTTCACAAAAGATATGGAACCACCTCCGCAGGCTCAAAACCTCCTGCGGAGACAGCTTCACATTAAAATATTTACCAGTCCTGTTTGCCCTTGCTTGTTTTCCCTTTATTCTGTAGGTGTTGTAGCAGTCAAAGAAGTATAGCTACCGGAAACAACCGGTCCGTAATACGTAGACTCCGTACCGTCTTCCTTTTCCACCGTTACAAAAGCTCTTGCATAAACTACCCTGTCATGAGCGGTTGTAACATTAATGGAAGTCTTGTAATTATTGATTGTCAATAATTTGTCCGGATAGATCGGAAGAGCGTCGTGTAGGGAAAGAGTGTTCGTGCATGTGTAGA
>CAOJLW010000227.1 GCA_948438565.1 uncultured Lachnospiraceae bacterium
CAAATCCAGATGGCTTTCCGCCATACGCACAATATTTTTATTGGTTTCATTTTCAAGCGTAAGTTTGATATCCCGCACACTGTGCTCAAGCTCGTCAAATTTTTGAAACTCGTCCTCCATTGCGCCAAACCTGGCATTTATGGACTCCATGCCGGCATCCACCGCATCAAACCGGGCGTCCATCGCATCCGTAGCGTCCAGTTTGGTATCTACCGCGTCCAGTCGATTGTCAACCATGTCAAATCTGGCGTCCAGCGCATCCATCCTGGTGTCAATCATGTCAAATCTGGCATCCATCGCGTCCAGCTTGGTATCCATCATATCCAGTCTGTCCAGAATTAAATCCAGCTTTTCATCCTGATCCATATCGCGTATCCCCCCAATATTTCCCGCTCCATTATAAAAAACCCTTTATTTAGCTACAATATTGATAATCCTGCCTGGCACGTAAATCTCGCGGATGACATTCCCCGTAATCTTATCGCCGAGCGCCGCCTTACCCTGCGCAACCGCTTCTTCTTTTGTACAGTCTTTGGAAAGCGTCACAGTCGCTTTGGTCTTGCCGTTCAGCTGCACCGCAAGCTCTACGGCGTCGTCCTCCATCGCCTTCTTATCAAACGTCGGCCATCCGCAGTGGAATACGGAAGTTTCATGCCCAAGCTGCTGCCACAGCTCCTCGCTGATATGCGGCGCAAACGGCGCCAATAACTGTATAAACGCCTCCAGCGTCTTTTTATCCACGCCGCCGTTTCTGGACAACTCGAGCAGCTTATTATTGTATTCCATAAAACCGGAAATCACCGTATTGAGGCTAAAGCCTTCCAGACGAAACGTAATGTCGTGCACCAGCCGGTTGCGCACCTTGATCAGTTCTTTCGTCTCTTCGGCATTTTTATCTTTATTGTCCATCACCAGGTTCCAAAATCTGGTGATAAAACGATATACGCCGTCAATTCCCCGATCGTCCCACTCGGAATCCAGCTCCGGAGGGCCTACAAACAGTTCATACAGACGCAGCGAATCACAGCCATAGTCTCTGACCAAATCGTCCGGAGATACGACGTTGCCCTTGGATTTGCTCATCTTAATGCCGTTTTTCCCGGTAATCATCCCCTGGTTAAACAGCTTGATAAACGGCTCGTCAAAATCGAGCGCGCCGATATCGTGCAAAAACTTTGTATAGAATCTGGAATAGAGCAGATGCAGCACCGCATGCTCCACGCCGCCGATATACATATCGACCGGAAGGAATTGATCCGCCTTTTGACGGCTGACCAGCTCCTTGTCATTTTTACTGTCCACATACCGCAGGAAATACCAAGAAGATCCTGCCCACTGCGGCATTGTGTTAGTCTCACGTTTGGCCGGCTTGCCACATTTGGGACATACCGTATTGACCCAGTCCGCAATATCCGCAAGCGGAGACTCCCCGGTCCCCGTCGGCTGATAGGACTCCACATCCGGCAATAAAAGCGGCAGCTCTTCTTCCGGCACAGGAACTGCCCCGCAGTCTTGGCAATGCACAATCGGAATTGGCTCGCCCCAATAACGCTGACGGGAAAATACCCAGTCACGCAGCTTGTAATTGGTCGTCTTTTTTCCCAGACCGCGTTTTTCTATGATTTCCGGAGCCTTTTCTTTTAGTTCCGCAGATTCCATGCCGTTCCAATCTCCGGAATTGATCATCGTACCGGACGCGTCCGTATACGCTTCGGTCATATGTTCGATCTCTTTGCCGTCTTTGGCGATAACCTGAATAATCGGAAGGTCAAATTTCCTGGCAAACTCAAAATCGCGATCGTCGTGCGCCGGCACGCACATAATCGCCCCGGTGCCATAATCCGCCAGAACATAATCGGAAAGCCAAATCGGAACTTTCGCTCCATTCAACGGATTTATCGCATAGCTGCCGGTAAAGACGCCTGTTTTCTCCTTATCCTGTAAGCGATCGACCGATGATTTTAACGAAGCTTTATAAATATAGTCCTCTACCGCGGCTCTTGTCTCATCCGTGGCCAGGCCCTGCGCCAATGAATGCTCCGGAGCCAATACCATAAACGTTGCCCCATAGAGGGTATCCGGGCGCGTCGTATAGACCGTAATCCGTTCGTTTCGGCCTTCGATCGCAAAATCCACTTCCGCGCCATGGCTTTTGCCAATCCAGTCCGTCTGCATCTTCTTGACTTTTTCCGGCCAGTCCAATTTGTCCAAATCAGCCAGCAGACGCTCTGCATAGGCTGTAATTTTTAACATCCATTGTTTTAAATTTTTCTTGGTCACATCCGCGCCGCACCGCTCGCATTTGCCGTTTACGACTTCCTCGTTTGCAAGTCCGGTTTTACAGGACGGACACCAGTTAATCGGCATTTCCTTTTCATAGGCTAAGCCGTGTTGAAACATCTTCACAAAAATCCACTGCGTCCATTTATAAAACGCCGGATCCGTCGTATTGACTTCCATATCCCAGTCATAAATAGCAGATATCTCCTGTATCTGCTCTTTGATTTTCGCCACATTGTCGGCCGTTGACTTCGCGGGATGGATGCCCATCTTAATCGCATAGTTTTCTGCCGGAAGTCCGAATGCGTCCCATCCCATCGGATGAATCACATAATAATCCTGCATCAGTTTGTAACGACTCCAAACGTCCGAAATCACATACCCCCTCCAATGGCCGACATGCAGGCCGTTTCCGGACGGATACGGGAACATATCCAGGCAATAGTATTTTTCTTTTTTGCCGTCGTTGACATTGATTGGGTTTTTTGCCCAGTTTTCACGCCATTTCTGTTCAATGGCCCTGTGGTTATAAGATGTTGCCATGTCGCTTCCTCCCAAGAAGATATTATTTATCATGGATACGAATCCAATCTGTCTCTACAGTTTTAAAATATAAATACAATTGGGTTTATCGATATTGATTGGCTCGCGATCCATCAATGCATAGTTTTTTTCGTAATTCATCTTAAACGTACAAATCTGATTGGATTCATGGTTTAAGCTGATAAAATGCTGATTGTCCGGCAAAATGGCCAGAGCCTTCGGAAATTGTCCGCTGATTGGCGTCACACAGATCAGTTTCAACAAACCGCTGCCATCTTCCCGTTCAAAAATAGAAATTTCATCCGTTCCTCCGTCAGAACAATAGAGATATTTCCCATCCTGGGAAAATTCCATATTCTGCGCGCTGGCATATTCATTGTTCTCATCCTGTATTGAAACCTGCTGGATACGTTCAAATTCCGGACCTCTGTCCCCTATATGGTAGTTATAGACATCCACGGTATTGGCCAGCTCATTTAACACATAGGCGTTTTTTCCGTCCAAACTAAAACGTATCATTTTAGGCGCAGATTCCAAATCACAATGGATAATATCCGCCAATTTTAACTTGCCGCGGTTATAATCGATCTGATAGACCTTGACGTGATCGAGGCCACCGTCTACAGCGCAAAGGTACTGCTGATCGGGAGTAACCTTGACGCAATTGACGTGCGGGCGGGAACTTCTGTCTGCGGCGCTCCTGCCAACGCCCTTATGAAAGATGCCGTCCGCAATCTCGCCCACCAAACCGTTTTCCTCCAAATGCAGCATCGACACCCTGCCGTCGTGATAGCCGCCTACAAACAAATAGCGGTTTTGTTCATCCACATCCAAATAACAGCCGCGCATACCGCCAATCCACTGCTCATTCATCGGCTCTAAATCGCCGTCCATCAAGATCCGAAAGGACTTTACGCCTTCGTCCGTAATGGAATACAAGAACTGCTTGTCATTGGAAACAATCAGATTCGAAGGGTTGGTAATATTAATAACCCTCCGCTTTTCCATCTTCCCTGTCTTGACGTCCAAATCATAAATATGGATCCCCACGCTGTGTTCATGGGTATATGTGCCTACATATGCAACATACTTTTCCTCTTTCATGGCCAATTTTTTTCACTCCTCTTCTTTTCTGCGCAAAATGTCATAACGCTCTACTGGCGCCGCTAAATCAATGAATAGTTTCTGTCTGGCGTGCGGCGCCGACTCCATAGCGCTGCCCTCTTCATCCAATATCCTCCGGACAACGGCCAAAAGATTCCTCCCGTCCGGCTTCATCACTTCGATTTCCTCTCCGACGGAAAATTTATTGCGCTGCTCTACCCGGCATAACCCG
>CAOJLW010000228.1 GCA_948438565.1 uncultured Lachnospiraceae bacterium
CGGTAATAATATAACGGAGATATTTTTGGTGTAAGAGAGATTTTTCCCGTATATTGGCGTCCTGTTTTAAAAATTCCAATGAAGAATTCCGGCATGCCTGAAAAATCAGCGCCATGCGGGTAAATGGCGCGATATCGGTCTGTTTGGCAAGCTGTTTGGCCGTATTGATCGAAGAGGAATAGCTGCGTTCTACCAGAGCCTCTACAATGGCGTCTTTGGAAGGAAAATAATAGTAGATGCCGCCCTTAGCGATGCCGGCAGTCTGCGCAATTTCACTGACGGAGATGGACGGTAGGTTTTTGTTGGCCAATAGGGTTTCAAGCGAATCTAAAATGAGGTTATATTTATCCTGAACTAGCATAGTTGCCGCCTTCCTGATTGATGTTTTGCATAGGGTTTTATTTCTGATCAAAGTATAGCATAGGAAAAAATGCTCTTCAACTGAAAACGGATGTTTGTATAAACCGCTTTCCTTTATAAAAACTTAAGAAAAGACAAAGAAAGTTCACGGACTCTATCTTGCTTTTACGTTTCTTAACACATATAATAAATGATAATGGCCGTTGGGCCGTCAGCATATTAGCGAGCAGCAGGGGACGGATCCTGCCATACGGAGGAAATTATGGACAATCAAGAACCAAATAATCAAAATCATAATCGTAATAACAATAATAAAAACGGACAGATTATCATGACGTTTATTATGGTATCGCTTGTGGCGTTATTTATTATGAGTATTGTCTCCAATAAAGTCAGCCAACAATTCAGCCAGGAGATTTCTTATACGGAATTTCTGGAAAAGGTGGAAGCCGGGGAGATTGAAAGCGTTAAATTTACCGGGACGGAGATCGATATTGTACAAAAAGCCGAGGAGTCCGGCAGATTTCAACAGACCTGGTATACGGGCATGGTCAGCGACGAGGCCATGATTCCGCTGTTAAAGGAGCATGACGTAGAGATTTTTGGATATATTCCGGATAACACTTCTACCTGGATTTATAATATTTTAAGCTTTGTTATTCCGCTTGCCCTGATATGGATTCTGCTTGCTTTTTTGATGAAGCGTATGGGCGGCGGAGGCGGCGTTATGGGCGTCGGAAAAAGTACGGCGAAAGTCTATGTGGAGAAATCTACCGGCGTGACGTTTAAAGATGTGGCGGGGCAGGATGAAGCCAAAGAATCCTTACAGGAAGTGGTGGATTTTTTGCACAATCCAAAAAAGTACCGGGATATCGGCGCGAAGCTGCCAAAGGGAGCGTTGTTGGTAGGCCCTCCTGGAACCGGTAAGACGCTGTTGGCAAAAGCGGTGGCAGGGGAAGCTAAAGTGCCGTTTTTTTCACTGGCCGGTTCGGATTTTGTGGAAATGTTCGTTGGCGTCGGCGCTTCGCGTGTCAGGGATTTGTTTAAAGAAGCGCAGAAACAGGCGCCATGTATTATTTTTATCGATGAGATCGATGCGATCGGCAAGAGCCGCGATTCCAGATATGGGGGCGGCAACGACGAACGAGAGCAGACGTTAAATCAGCTTCTTGCGGAAATGGATGGATTTGACACCTCAAAGGGTCTGTTGATTTTGGCTGCGACGAACCGTCCGGAGGTCTTGGATAAGGCGTTGCTGCGTCCGGGGCGCTTTGATCGCAGGATTATTGTGGACCGTCCGGATCAAAAAGGGCGTCTGGAGACATTAAAAGTACACGCGAAAGACGTTCTGATGGATGAGACGGTGGATTTGGAGGCGCTTTCGCTGGCGACGGCAGGACTGGTGGGTTCCGACTTGGCCAATATGATCAATGAAGCCGCGATTAACGCGGTAAAAAAAGGTCGGCAGTTTGTCAATCAATCCGATTTGTTTGAAGCGTTTGAGCTGGTTGCAGTCGGCGGTAAGGAAAAGAAGGATCGCGTGATGAGCGAAAAGGAAAAACGCATTGTTTCCTATCATGAGATTGGCCATGCGATGGTGACTGCCCTGCAAAAAGATACGGAGCCGGTACAAAAGATTACGATTGTGCCGCGGACGATGGGCGCGTTAGGCTATACGCTACAGACGCCGGAGGAAGAGAAGTTTTTGGATACCAAAGAAGAGCTTCTGGCTAAGATTACGACGTTTATGGCCGGCCGGGCGGCTGAAGAAATTGTCTTTCAGTCGGTAACAAGCGGAGCGGCCAACGATATAGAACAGGCAACCAACATTGCAAAGGCGATGATTACCCGGTTTGGTATGTCGGAGAAGTTTGGCATGATGAGCCTGGTTACGGTCGAAAGCCAGTATCTCGAGGGACGCGCGTCGATGAACTGCGCGGAAAAAACGGCGGCTCAGGTCGATCGGGAGGTCTTAAAGATTATCAATTCCTGCTATGCGCAGGCAATATCGCTGTTAAATGAGAACAGGGAAGTCCTCGATCATATTTCCAATTACCTCTATGAACATGAGACAATCACAGGAAAAGAATTCATGAAGCTGTTTCGTGAACTGAAAGGACTGCCGGAGCCAAAGGACGAAGATCCGGAAAGCAAAAAGCCGGAGCCGGGGACATATATTGACTATGTAGCAAAAGACAGTAAGGATGACGAATCGTGATATTTCATTTAGAAGAAGAATTAAAAAAACTCCCGGATCAACCGGGAGTTTATCTTATGCATGACAAGCAAGATGCGATTATTTATATCGGTAAAGCGGTTTCTTTGACCAAACGGGTGCATCAGTATTTTCAGGCAAGCCACAACGAAGGCGTCAAAAAGGCGCAGATGGTAAAGCAGATTGCGCGGTTTGAATATATTGTCACCGATTCGGAACTGGAAGCGCTGGTTTTGGAATGCAATCTGATCAAAGAGCACCGGCCCAAATATAATACGATGCTGCGGGACGACAAGACCTATCCATATATCAAAGTGACATTGGGCGAAGAGTTTCCAAGAGTGCTTTTGGCGCGTCAGATGAAAAAAGATAAATCCAGGTATTTTGGCCCTTATACCAGCGGAGGGGCCGTCAAGGATACGATTGATTTACTCAATAAGCTGTATGGCCTTCGTACCTGTAGGCGCATATTGCCCAGGGATATCGGCAAGGAACGCCCATGCTTAAACTATCATATCAAACAGTGCGCGGCTCCCTGTCAGGACTATATTTCCATGGAAGAATATGCGGCGCGCGTCCGCAAGGCAGTCCGCTTTTTAAATGGGGAATATCAGCCGGTCATGCAGGAGCTGGAAGAAAAAATGAAAGAAGCCTCGGAGGAACTTGCATTTGAACAGGCTGCGGAATATCGGGATCTGCTTAGCAGCGTCAAAAAAATTGCCCAAAAACAGAAAGTGACGGATGCCAACGACGGGGATCGGGATGTGATTGGATTGGCCAAAGACGGTGAAGACGCGGTGGTACAGGTTTTTTTTATCCGGGGCGGCAAGCTGATTGGCCGGGAGCATTTTTATTTAAAAATAGCGGCTGAGGATACGATGGCGCAGATCCTTGTGGTATTTATCAAACAGTATTACGCGGGGACTCCGTTTATCCCCAAAAATATTATGCTGCCTATAGATATTGAAGAAAAAGAGGTGCTTTCGGAGTGGCTGTCCCAAAAGCGCGGACAAAAAGCTTACATAAAAATACCGCAAAAGGGCAAGAAAGAAAAGTTGGTCGAACTGGCGAGGAAAAATGCCAGGCTTGTGTTGACGCAGGACAGGGAGAAATTAAAACGCGAAGAAGGCCGCACGATCGGCGCGGTCAAGGAGATTGCCAGGCTTTTGGATTTGGACGGGATTGTGCGTATGGAAGCGTTTGATATTTCCAATATCAGCGGTTTTCAGTCGGTAGGATCGATGGTGGTCTACGAAAAGGGGAAGCCCTGCCGTAGCGACTATCGGAAGTTCCGTTTAAAAACCGTATCCGGACCGGACGATTACGCTTCAATGTATGAAGTGCTTTCCAGACGGTTTTTGCATGGAAGATCAGAGCGGGAAGAATTGCGGGAAAAGGGGATTGAGGAAACGTACGGCAGTTTCACGAAATTTCCAGATTTGATTTTAATGGACGGAGGAAAGGGGCAGGTCAACGTCGCTTTAAGGGCGCTTGAGGAGCTTCGTTTAAATATTCCGGTCTGCGGCATGGTAAAAGATGATAATCACAGGACGCGTGGGTTATACT
>CAOJLW010000229.1 GCA_948438565.1 uncultured Lachnospiraceae bacterium
GAAATGGCGGTAAAAGCGACGACAGAAAATCCCGTTACAGACGATCAGGCATATGTAAACGCAATTCAGATTAGCGAGATTGTGGACGGAGCGGCGCCGTTTGACGCAGATGATGAATTGGGCAATGACAAAGACGCCCATAATAGGCGTGTTCGGACTTTTGATACGGTTACTTATCAGTTTCAGGTTGAAATGAAACCATGGGATAATACAAAGACATATAGTGAAGCGCGCGTTAAGCTGGAATTTGTATTGCCCGTGTCGGAAAAAGAAGCGGTTTTTGATCAGGCGGCTATGGCATGGATGGACGCTACGGAAGGTTATGCGCCTGTTTTAAAAACAGAGATACGAAACATTGATGGGGAAGATAAAGAATGTCAGGTTTTAACCTGTTATAAGCATTTGCTTCCTTCCGCAGATAATATATCTGTCATTCCCGGGCAATTTGGCGATAATGTGAGCATTCATGTGAAATCCATGAAAAACGGAGATACGTTTGCGCCGATTTTTAGCGCGGCTATGGAGTATGGCGCATGGGATGCGCCGTGTGACAATGAACAACATTTGATCGACGGGCAGCCTGCAGTGGAAAAGAAAAGTGTTACGGCTGAGGAAATTATAGTAACTGCCGCGCCAAAATATAATATTCAGATTCTCGGAGATCAGTCCTATAGTGATACGTTTGATTTTAATACCGGCGGCGATGCGGCGTGCAATAAGGGAAAAGGTTCGGTTGCCGGACGCGTTATGAAAATGGGGATCACCATCCAGTTGTACAATGATAATGCGTCGAAAGGGTTAAAGGGAATTGATCTGCCGACAGGGGATATTGAATTTGATTTGGAATTAACCTCAAAATATACGATCAATTCACCGGCAAAACCCGAATATTGGTCGGGGCAAGAGGTGGATATCCCAACGGGAGGCGACTATGCTCCGTTGCTGTGGAGTTATGGCGTTAACGCATGGACTCCTTATGGAACGGAGAATACGGACGGACGCGTGCTCTATGACAGTAACGTCTGCTCTCAATACGCGCCTTATTATGAAGGGCAAGACAACAGTTCGTGTAAAAAGAGCGGTACTTGGCAGGTATCCGATCAAACCGGTTCGACGGTTCATATTACTATTAGGGATTATGAAATTGATTTGAGCCAGATGCCGACGCAAAATATGGATAAATCCGGCGATATTTATGAAGCGCATATCGGTTGTTTTTCAGCGGGCGGTTTTTGGGTTGTGCAGCCGTTTAATAAATTAAACAGCGACAGTCAGGGTCCGGATTATGATGTGGTCAAGGAGTATGGAGCTGGAGCTTTTGCTACGACGGCGACAGTAAAGAATTTAAAAACCCAGACAGTTAGCGGGACAGAAGTTTCCGAAGAAAAAGGATTCGTTCAGACAAATACGCAAGACGATAGATTGGCTCGTACGCTTGAGCTGACTTTGCGCGGCGTTATGCAGAACAGGGTCAGATATGCCGGAATAGATGCGGAAAAAGGTTCCGGTATTGATAATAATGAAGACGGTCGCGATTATGCGGCGGTGGGTTCTGAATTATGGCTGATGGGTGGAATTTCCTATAATGACAAGCAAGAGGAAAAACAGCAGCTCTACTGGGGAACCAATCTGACGAAATTTTATGGAAGCGCAATAGAACTACAGGAAGGGACGCAATTTAAGCTGGACGGCGGCGCATCGTTGGATGGCAATACAGCTCATGAAGATCTACAGGATAATATCCTGATATATTATGCGGTGAAAGCGGACGGGAAAGACTGGGAGTCTGATAACGAACTACAGAATACATATGAAGATGCGTTGCGTTTTTATGAAAGTCTGGAGGACATTCCAGAGGGAGATATTTGCGTCGGCATTCTGTTTTGCTTCAAAGGCCCGGGGCCGATAGGCGCAAACGACCCCTATTACCGGGCGTTCCATCAAGCCAGGATTAAAGATGACATGGATTTGGCGGGAGAGACGTTTATGTTGGCTTCTACCTCCCGTGTGTGGACGAAAAGTAAGTTTGAAGAAACGGGCATGACGTTAGATACCGTTCCGAAGTGGTCCGATCCCGCTACGAAATTGGCAGCGTTTGGAGAAGCTTGTTATACAAGCGCGAATATTGAGGGTTCGGTCTATTATAAAAAAGAAACCTATAAAGAGGACGGAAGCGGTATCGTAGGCACGCACAATTCGGATCATGAGCATTGGGGAGACACGCTGCTTGTAATAGGCTATAAGACAGGTATTACTAAGAATCTGCTGCAAACAGAACAAAATGGCCAGGAAAAGAAAACATTTAACCTGGATGCAGATCAGAGGGTGGCGGATTTTAAACTACAGCCCAAAACGGAGCATGATCAGGCCGGAAAGTTTGACAGAACAGATACGGTTACGATTGTAGACGCCTTGCCCAAATATATGACCTATAAGCCGAGTAGCGCTTATTTTGGAGGGAAATATGTACAGACATCTGTAAATGGCGGGACGAAAGGCCAGATTATAGCAGATGACGAGGGAAATGAACCGGAATTAAGAGAGCCGGAAGTGATATGGAATGCAGAGGATGGAACGCAGACATTAAAGTGGGTAATCAAAGATGTAAAAGTTGGCGAACCGATGCTGCCAATCTATTACTCGGTAGATATTGGCTCGAAAAGCAATCCGCAGGAGGATGTGGGAACAGGCACTACAGATTTGACGAATCAAGTCTACGTTACATCGTTATATGACAGGCGGGATCCTCTCTTAAAAGATGGCAATTATGCGGAAGAAGGCATTGCTGTGACCCGCGGGAGCGCGAGCTCTTTTGGTAAGTATACCAAACAGACAGTCGTGGATGAAGACGGTGCAATTGATTATGTTGTTTACTTCAACAACAATGCATCGGAAACAAAGCCGTTTGCAATTATGGATACCATGCCGGCGGATAAAATACATGGCAGTGATTTTACAGGCACGTATACGTTTGCGGAATGGAATATTGATGCAAGGAGTACCTGTGATATCAGTAAACTCAAAATTTATTATACAAACGAGGAGAAATATAAAAATCAGGTTGTGCAGGACGTAAAACTAGAGGTCGGGGACGACACGGATCCATTTGAAAAATTGGGATGGACACAGGCGCAGATCAATTTAGACGATAAAACAATTGCATTGCCTGTGATGACAGGGGAGTCAAAACATCCTGTGGCCTGGTCTATTGTTGGCGAGCTGGATAATAGTCAAAGCGTTTATGTAAATTTAAAAATCAAGCTGGAACCAGGGGCGTCTGAGCTGACGAAAAAGAATACCAACTACTTTGTGAATGTTCTTTCCAGCGACAATACGACTACCATAACGGAAACTCCAACAGTAAGGCGTACGTTGGCAGGTTTGACATGGATGGACTATAACCGTGACGGTATACAGGACGAAGATATCGAAGATAGGATGACAGGCGTCAAAGTGGAACTGCTCAAATTAAAAGAGGGCGGGGATCCAGCAGATGAAGGATCTTATGAAAATGTATGTTATTCTGGCACAAAAACGCCTATCGTGATAGAAACTGGTCAGCAGATCAGCCTTAGGGCAAAGGACGCAACGGAAATTACGTGGTATGGCTCAAATGACAAAGTGTCTGACAATCCTCAAAAAGAGTTGGGAGCCGCGGCAGGGCAGTATCAATTTATCGATTTGCCGTCGGGAACGTTTGCAGTGCGGTTTTCCGATGGAACGAACGCAATTTCTAAACTTAACGTAACTATAAGCAATTATGGAGATAATGACAGTATAGATTCCGATGGTATACCGGCTTATCAAAAAGACAATACGTTAGACAGGACTCTGATTTTTGATATTGAAATGCCCAAAGCAGAAGAGATGGGCGTTGCAGTATATGAGTCCAAATTCCATGACAGCGGTTTTTATCCGGATACCGTTCTGAAACTCCAGAAAACGGATGAAGCCGGAACAAAGAATCTGGAAGGCGCAATATTTACGATAAAAGATTCCAAAGGAAAAGAGATCTCCTTTACGCCGGATTCAGATCAACAGGGAAGCTATACGGTATCTGAACTGAAAGCAGGGGAAACGTCTCCGTTAGCTGGAATGTATTATATCGCATATGC
>CAOJLW010000230.1 GCA_948438565.1 uncultured Lachnospiraceae bacterium
TGCCAATTCCTGTAAATACTTTTTTTGTCTGGGCGTCGCCGGAGTCTGCCGCTTTAAATTGCACCAAAGCTCCTTGGGAGTAAAAAACTCCGGCTCAATTTCCAGAAACTGACGTTCTAACAATTCATATAACGCCTGATTTGCTTTCGCATCTTCTAAGGCCCGGTGCCGGATGTCTCTCTCCACCTGATAATACTCGCACAGATAATCCAAGGTTTTCTTTTTCAAATCCGGCAGGCATTTGCGCGCAATTTTTAACGTATCTACCGCATAGCAGCTTTTTTTTATCCGGTGATTGACCTCCCATTGCTTTACAAACAGAAAGTCAAATATAATATTATGCCCTACCCAGGCCAAATCCCCTGCAAAAACACCGAACGCTTCCATGACCGCATCCAATTCCTCCCCTTCTGCGGCCATTTCATCCGTAATGCCAGTCAGCCGGATAATCTGCTCGTCCAAGGCGCGTTCCTGACGGATAAGCCTGGAAAACATCCCGTCTATCTGTTTTCCTATCACTTTGACCGCCCCGATTTCCAAAATATGATCCGTCTTGGGATTGAGTCCCGTCATTTCCAAATCTACGACGATATAATCACAAAGCATCTTTAATACAACGAAACCTTTCTCTTTAACGCCACCTTTTGAGCCAGGCTTAACCCCGCCGTCTTGGCGCCTGCTTTATTTGGATGCAGGCCGTCCGTATAGGTAATATGCCAGGAAGCGGTTTCCACCACGGTACACCACTTAAATGAAGAGGCCGCCTGACGTATCTCACTCGCATGAAGCTGTGTAAACGGGATCATCGGCATAATATAGGCGTTGGGATGCTTTTTATGAAGCAGCTGCAACACCCTTTTGTATTCATTGATAAAAGCTTCTCCATAGGTATAGATATCGTTGGTCCCATGCTCCACGATAATGACGTCCGCCTCATAGCTATCCGCTTTCCGGAACATCGAATAAGCTTCAATTGCATTGATACAATTGTTAAAGCTCCCAGGCTGGATAATCCCGGAACCGCCATATCCGGCAAAGTACGGCACCAAATCCAGCTGCGCCGCGCAATGCCACGCATAGCTGTGAGTAGCGCTCGTACCCGCAGGCGTCAATTTTTTATTCAATGCACGGATCCCCTGCGTTATACTGTCCCCATAAAACGCAATCACCGCATTCTGCGGACGAATCGCCGCTACCGCGCCGTTTGCCGACGCCGGCGTAATACTGCGAATCCCAATCCCGGCTTCACCGCCCCAACGATTTTCGCTTTCCGACATCGCATCAATGACCAGACGGACATAATGCGTTTTGGTGTTTCCCAACGAAATCCTGTTTTTGGAAACGGACTGACGTTTCATGGAACCCCCGTCCACCGAATAAGAAAAATATGGGGTGGCAACGGCCAGATTGGATACAAAATTGATATCCACGTGTTGGCTTCCCGTCACCTTAAAGTAAATCGAACTGCCTTCCGTACTGGTAAAATAGTAATTGCCGCCGTCAATTCCTTTTTTATACCAGCGTCCGCTGCGGCCAAAGCTGCCGCTTACATCCTGATAGCGCATCCCGTCCGATGTCGTATATGTCCCATAGACTACGGTTACCTTACAGCGGTATTTTTTCTTTTTATATGTTGCTGTAATCTTGGCCGTTCCTTTTGCCCTGGCCGTAACCGTCCCTTTGTCATCGACCGTAGCCGTTTTTTTACTGCTGCTTGACCATTTGATTTTGGAAGAGGCTCCATTTAGCTTTAATTTCTTTTTTGTCGCCGGATTCATCGTAATGGCTGTCTCACTCAGATAGACCTTTGACTTTTTGGCCGCCCATACGGTTTCCTCACCGTTAAAAACAACGGCAAACAAAATCAATGCCGCCAGACAAACCGCCGCTTTCCGTCCCCAATTCCATTGCATCTCTCTCATAAGCAATTCTCCTATATGTATCTTATTTGCAGAGTCAATTTGCGATTTGTTGTTATTATAGCACAAAATAGGAAGAGTTCTCAAGTATTTTCCGCATATAAAAAAAGTGTGCGCTACAGCGCACACTTTTTTATTTATGCATTCTTTGGAACATCCTTAATGGAAAAGCTCAAACGCCCCATTCTGTCTTTGCCCATGCAAATCACCGTCACCTTATCGCCCAGCGTCAAGACGTCTTCCACGCGCTTAATCCGCTCCTTTGCAATCTTGGAAATATGGATCATTCCTTCTTTGCCCGGAGCAAATTCCACAAACGCCCCAAACTCTTTAATGCTGATAATCTTGCCCTGGAAAATCTGCCCTTCTTCAAAATCCGTCGTAATAATCCGGATCATATCGACCGCCTGATCCATAGCCGCCTTGTCCGTGCCGCATACCGATACGCTGCCGTCGTCATCAATATCAATCTTGACGCCTGTGCGTTCAATAATTTCATTGATGGTCTTGCCCCGCTGCCCTACGACGTCGCCAATCTTGGCCGGATCAATCTGAATCTGTACAATCTTTGGCGCATATTGACTGACTTCCTGTCTCGGTTGATCAATCGCTTTTGACATACAGTCGTCCATAATGAAAAACCGCGCTTCTCTGGTTCGCGCAATCGCCTCTTCGACAATCGGCCTGGTCAGACCGTGAATCTTAATATCCATCTGAATGGCCGTAATGCCGTCTTTCGTACCCGTCACCTTAAAATCCATGTCGCCAAAGAAATCCTCAAGGCCCTGAATATCGGTAAGCACCAGATATTCGTCGTCCGTTTCCCCGGTAACCAGGCCGCAGGAAATACCGGCCACCATTTTTTTGATCGGAACGCCGGCGGCCATGAGGGCCATACAGGAAGCGCAGGTAGACGCCATGGAAGTGGAGCCGTTGGATTCAAATGTCTCCGATACGGCGCGGATGGCGTATGGAAACTCCTCCGTAGAAGGCAGCACCGGGATCAGCGCCCGCTCCGCCAACGCGCCATGACCGATCTCCCTGCGTCCAGGTCCCCGGGACGGTTTTGTCTCTCCAACGGAATAGGATGGGAAGTTATAGTGATGCATATAGCGTTTTGCCGTTATATTCTCATCCAATCCATCCAACCGTTGGATCTCTGACAACGGAGCCAGCGTTACCACGTCGCAAATCTGTGTCTGCCCTCTGGTAAACATCGCGGAGCCATGCACTCTGGGAATCAAATCCACTTCTGCCGCTAACGGACGGATCTGATTGATAGCCCGTCCATCCGGACGTTTGCGATCCTTTAAAATCATCTTGCGGACGGTTTTCTTTTGATATTGATAGACAGCCTCGTCTAAAGCCGCCAACCACTCTTCCTTTTCCGCAAACGCTTCCGTAAGTTTTTCGGTAATATTGCGAATATTTTCTTCCCGGATCTGCTTTTGATCGGTAAATACCGCCTCTTCCATCTCCTCTGGCGGAACAATCCGTTTGATCTCTTCAAACATCTCATCCGAGATGGCGCAGCTGGTATAGGTATGCTTTTCCTTGCCAACCTCTGCGACAATCTGATTGATAAACGCAATCACTGTCTGATTGACGTCATGCGCCATATAAATGGCTTCTAACATCTTATCTTCCGGCACTTCCTTGGCGCCGGCTTCAATCATAATGACTTTTTCCGAGGTAGAAGCGACGGTCAACATCAAATCCCCGCTGTCCCACTGCGTCTGGGACGGATTGATAATAAACGCGCCGTCTACCATACCCACCTGCGTCATAGCGCAGGGGCCGTCAAAGGGGATGTCCGAAATACAGGTGGAAATCGCCGCGCCCAGCATGGCGACCAATTCCGGACGGCATTCCGGATCCACGCTCATAACCATATTGTTTAAAGTCACGTCATTCCGATAATCTTTTGGAAAAAGCGGACGCATCGGCCGATCGATGACACGAGCCGTCAATACCGCATTCTCAGACGCTTTTCCTTCCCGTTTATTAAAACCTCCCGGAATTTTTCCAACCGAATATAATTTTTCCTCAAATTCCACACTCAGAGGGAAGAAATCTATCCCGTCCCTCGGTTTATCCGAAGCGGTTGCCGTAGATAACACGGTTGTCTCTCCATA
>CAOJLW010000231.1 GCA_948438565.1 uncultured Lachnospiraceae bacterium
CGGCGGTTTCAAGAAAATAGCGTCGGTAAGGCGCAATGTCCGCAGCTATACGGATCAGACCGTAAAAAGCGGCAAGAAATATTATTATAAAATTGTCGTAATTGGAACGGTAGACGGCGTAAAGGTTTCCAGCGGTTATTCCGAGGCCGTGTCTTTCCGGGCATTGAAGCAGGTGCGTATTTCTTCGGTAAAAGTGACGGCTAACAATGAACTGAAAATCCGTTGGAATAAAGTGTCTGGGGCGACTAAGTACCGGATTTTCCGCGCAACCTCCAAAACAGGAAAATATAAAAAGATTGCGACCGTATCCGGTACGTCGACTGTTTCCTATACGGATAAAACCGTAATTTCCGGCAAGACCTATTATTATAAGGTGCAGGCGTATGCGGACAATCAAGGGGTGATCAGCGCGGGCAGCGGCAGCAAATCCGCTGCAAAAGGGGCGGCCGTGGCTTATGCGATTATGGGAGAAACCAGCGTTACGGCAGACCAGATGGCAGAGCTTTATCGTGCTTCCGGTAAAAAGTTTCCGTCCCAGATCTATAAAGACAAAGGCGCTAAAAATATTGAAAAGTTTTGTGAAATCGTTATAGATGAAAGTGAAAAAGAAGGCGTAAAGGCAGAGGTCATTTTTGCTCAGATCTGCTTGGAAACCGGATATCTTTCTTTTGGCGGACAGGTGAGCGCAGAGCAGTGTAATTTTTCCGGTATCGGCGCCACGGACGACGGTGCGGCGGGCGCAACCTTTTCGAGTGTAAAAATCGGAATTCGAGCACAGGTACAGCATTTAAAAGGGTACGCTTCCACAGAGCCGTTGAATGAGAAATGCGTGGATCCAAGATTTGCATATCTTGCCTATAAACGTGGAACGGCAAAATATGTGCAGGATCTGGGGAACGGCAATTGGGCCACCGATCCGAATTATGCCACAAAGTTGATGAATTTGATCAGTGCGATGAAAAGCTATTAATCAAAAATACGATCCGGTTTTTACCGGATCGTATTTTTTGGTCTGGAGCGCAGCCGTTTCTTTTCAGATTTTCTGTGGACAAAAGAATAAGCTGCATATCTTTATGTAGGGATATCTTCTTTGCTGCAGCCGGTTCGTTTTGCTTTTTGCGCGGCGTTTCGATGTTGGATCGGAGTCTGTCCCGTAGCTTTTTTAAAAGCCTGTGAAAAATAGGACTGGGAAGAAAAACCAAGCGCTGCGGAAATCTGGGCTACGGAAAAGCTGGTGGACTGTAACAGGGATTTGGCCTCTTGCACCCGTTTTTGCAGCAGGTAATTGATGGGGGAGAGGCCGATATATTTGGTGAAGGCATGAACCATATAAAATTTATTCATGTGGAAAAGGGCCGCCAGCGAATCCAGGGTAATATTTTTAGAGTAATTGGCGTCCAAATAATTTTTGATCTGCGTACATTCCCTGCTGATAGCCGTATTGCCGCCCTGGATAATCGAGAGATTATCGTTCCGCAGCATACAAATTAAAAGGACTTCTAACAGGTTTTGGCAGATTGCTTCATAATTGTCATTTTTGCGTGAAATTTCTTCCAGCATAATATTCAGGTAGGCATAGACGTTTGAACTCTGCATATTGTATTTATAAACCGCGCCGGAGGCCGTCTGTACGGAAATGCCGTCCTGTGCCGTGGCAATATTTTTAAAAGAGAAAGTCAAACCTTCGATGCCCAGAGCGATATATTCTAAAGGAAGCGCGCTTTGGGACTTTTCGGTATGTTCCACATGTGGATTGATGATAACCATGTCGTTTTGGCTGACTGGAAACTGTTCCCCTTCCGCAATAAAAATGCCGCTGCCGTTGACGACATAAAATAATTCACTGCAGGGATGGGAATGAAGCATACTGGGCCAATCCTCTTCGTATTTGGCCATGGATACATATAAGAGTCTGGAGCGGTCAAAAAAAGATGGCCGGATATTTTCGATTTGATATCGTGTGGTTCCCATAGAGTCCTCCTTTGCTTTTAGGTAATTTTATCATAGGAAAAGAGATAAAGCAATATTTATAAAATATCGAGCAACAATAAGATTGATTCTAAATTATTTATGGAATATACTTAACTGTATCAAAATACGAACTGGATATACAAACAGTTCAGAAATTTAAGGAGGAAAAATTTATGAAAAGGAAAAAATTGATGGCGACTTTGCTTGCAATGTCCATGGTGGCAACTTTGTTTGCAGGCTGCGGCGACTCAGGATCGGATACGTCCGAGGACACGACGACTCAGGCGGATGACGCTGCAGATGATGCCGCTGCTGACGATGGGGCCGACGCAGACGACGCTGCAGATGATGCCGCCGCAGACGATGGGGATGATGCCGCTGATGCCGCTGAAGAGCAGGTATTGAAGGTAGCTGCTTTCGAAGGCGGATACGGAGCTGATATGTGGAACGAAGTGGCAGCTGCTTTTGAGGAATCACATCCTGGCGTAACCGTAGAGCTTACGATTGACAAACAGTTAGAAGATGTCATTAGTCCGAGCATGAGGGCTGGCGATTATCCGGATGTTGTACATCTTGCAACTGGTCGTGAGGCTGCTTTGACAGAGACGTTGACCAAAGAAAAAGCGCTTGCGCCGTTGACAGATGTTCTGGATATGACGGTACCGGGCGAGAGCGTAGCTGTGAAAGATAAAATCGTTTCTGGTTTTGTGGATACGCTTGGCACCAATCCGTATGGCGACGGCGTAACCTATTATGCTCCGATGTTCTACAGTCCTTGCGGTCTGTTCTACAATGCCGGTTTGTTTACAGAAAAAGGCTGGAACGTACCTACGACATGGGATGAAATGTGGGAGTTGGGCGACAAAGCCAAAGAAGAAGGCATTGCGTTATTTACATATCCGACAACCGGATATTTTGATGCATTTACATATGCGCTGTTAGCTTCCGCAGGCGGAACCGATTTCTATAATAGCTGTATGACTTATGAGGACGGTATCTGGGAGAGCGAAAATGCAACCAAGGTATTTGAGCTGATCGGTAAGCTTGCTGAATATACCGAGAGCACAACGGTTGCCAATGCTAACAACGAGAACTTTACTAAGAATCAGCAGTTAATCCTTGACAATAAAGCGTTGTTCTGTCCAAACGGCACATGGTTGCCGGGTGAAATGGCGGAAGCTCCAAGAGCAGACGGTTTTGAATGGGGATTTATGGCAGTTCCGGCTGTGAATGCAGGCGAGAGTGGATCTTCCTTTACATTCTTTGAGCAGATGTGGATTCCGGCAGCGGCAGAAAATCAGGATATGGCAAAAGAGTTTATTGCATATATGTATTCTGACGAAGCGGCAGCTATCTTTGCAGCAGCAGGAGCAGTTCAGCCTATCGAAGGCATGAGCGATACCTTAGAAGGCGACAACAAGTTGTTCTATAGCATTTATGATAATGGCGCAACCGCAGTTATGGGCGGATTTGCATCCACTACTCCGGTAGAAGGCGTATCCATGGCAGATACTTTATTTGATACGGTAAACAGTATTGTAAGCGGTGACAAGACTGTTGCTGACTGGCAAGCATCCGTTGAGGAAGCAAGCGATCAATTGAGAGACGCAATGGAATAAGTTTAACAAGGGGCGTTCCGGAGGTTTCTGCTTCTGGAATGCCCTCTTTTAATCGGTCGGCTCACGCAGTGCGGCAGATGTGAAGTGGGAAATGGAGGTATGGGTGTGAAAAAGAGTAGAGCAAGAAACGTTTTTATTGGGGTATGCGTGGTGCCGGCGGTGGTATTGTTTTTCATTTTTATGCTGGTTCCTACATTTAACGTATTTAAAATGTCTCTGTATAAGTGGGGGGGATATTCGAACGATCAGAAGTTTGTGGGATTGGATAATTTTAAGACATTAATGGGGGATATGAATTTTTTCCGATCCTTTCAGAACACGGTGCTTTTGGTAGTTTGCGTTACAGTAGTAACAATGGCTCTTTCCCTGATTTTCGCTGCAATTATTTCCAGGGAAAAAATTAAGGGGGAAAATTTTTTCAGAATTATATGAATTTATTGAATATTTTGCATTTTTTCGCTT
>CAOJLW010000232.1 GCA_948438565.1 uncultured Lachnospiraceae bacterium
CAGATGCAAGAGTGGCTATGTTTCATTATGAAACGGGCGATCTGCGGAGAAGGTTCCATTACGTTTTACATTTTACAAAAGCCAAGGATATTTTTTGGGATGGCGGGATGCCTTTGGAATGCAGGCATTACGCATATCGGATGCAGATGCAAAGAAAAGCGGAAGAAATATTAAAGTTTCGACGAGATTATCCGCAATTTGGCCGTAGGGTCGTCGGAATTGACGCTTGCGCGCAGGAGATTGGATGTCGTCCAGAAGTTTTTGCCTGCGTGTTTCGGACTCTCAAGCAGCTTTCTGTTTCAGCATTGGATCTGTCCGGAGATTTTGAGCTGCCGCAGCTTAAAATCACCTATCATGTGGGTGAAGATTTTTTGGATGTTGTGGACGGGTTGCGGGCAATTGACGAAGCGATTCACTTTTTGGGGATTGACTGTGGGGATCGTTTAGGGCATACATTGGCGCTTGGGGTGGATGTCAGGGCATGGTATCGGCAAAAAATGGGTCAGATTACGATTGCCTTGCAGGATTATCTGGATAATATTGTTTGGATGCACCATGCGATTACTAAATACAACCTTGCTGGGATGGGGGCGTTTATAGGGTGGTTGGAAGAGCAGTATACCCGCTATTTTACTTATATCTATCAGCCGATTTTAAAAGAGATGGCTTATGAAGAGAGTGGGGCGGCGTTTTTTCAGGGAAATTTTGATATCCATACCTATTTTTTGTCCTGGATTTTAAGAGGAGATGAGCCGTACCTATATCGAACCGGAAAATTCCAGGAGGTAATTCATGTTTCTGATAAATGGATGCGTTATGCCGTTAACGCAGATAAGGTCAGAAGTGATGATATCCGACATATTCCGGAAGTGGTTTTGATGTATTATATGTATCACTACAATCGAGCGGTGCGGATCAAAGGAGAGGAAAAAGCGACAATTTCCATTCCGAAACAGTATATCGACGGTGTTGTGTTAATACAAAAAGCCATGCGGGAGAAAATTGTCAAAAGGGGAATTTCAATTGAAATGAATCCGTCGTCTAACCTTTCCATCAGTACGTTTTCCGATTATGCTAAACATCCCATTAAAGAACTGTATAATCTGGGGTTGTCAATGAATGAGACGGAACTGATGGAATGTCCGCAGATGAATGTTTCGATTAATACGGACGATAAAGGAGTTTTTTCCACAAGGCTGGAAAATGAATATGCCCTACTGGCATGCGCGCTGGAACGGGAAGTGACGGCAGAGGGAGAGGCGAAATATAAAAGAGAATGTATTTATGAATGGCTGGATCGGATTCGTGAAATGGGGATACGGCAGACCTTTATGGGAGTGGAAGAGGGACGGTGGGAATAAATGCTTGTAATTTGCCAAAATACTGCTATAATGACAACGGAAAAATATAGCAAAGAGGTGATTGGCATGAATCAAGATTTGACAGTTGGTAAACCGGAGAAGGTTTTGTGGAAGTTTTGTCTGCCGTTATTTGGAAGCATTATTTTTCAGCAGCTCTATAATATTGCCGACAGCTTTGTGGCAGGTAAATTTATTGGAGAGAATGCGCTTGCGGCAGTCGGCAACAGCTATGGGGTGACGATGATCTTTATTGCGTTTGCTTTTGGATGCAATATCGGCTGTTCCGTGATTGTTTCGCAGATGTTTGGAGCAAAAAATTATCGGGATATGAAAACGGCCGTGTATACGTCGATGATTGCAAGCGCGGGGCTTTGCGCGGTCGTGATGCTGGCCGGGATTTTATGCTGTAATGGACTGTTGTCCATGCTAAAGACGCCAATGGAAATATTTGCGGATTCCAAATTATATCTGGATATTTATATCCTGGGCCTGCCGTTTTTATTGTTTTACAATATTGCGACAGGTATTTTTTCCGCATTGGGGGATTCCCAAACGCCGTTTTTGTTTTTGGCGTTTTCTTCTACGGCCAATATTGCCGCGGATATCGTGTTTGTATCGTGGTTTCGGATGGGAGTGGCAGGCGTTGCGTGGGCGACTTTTTTATGCCAGGGCGTTAGTTGTATCCTGGCGGTGATCGCAGTCTTGCGACGGCTCGCGCAAATTCCATCCCAAGGGGATGCGCCGCTTTTTTCATCGGCCATTTTAGGCAAGGTCGTTGTGATTGCAGCGCCGAGCATTTTGCAGCAGAGTTTTATTTCCGTAGGGAATATTATTTTGCAGGCCGTAATTAACGGCTATGGTCCGGGCGTTATTGCGGGGTATTCGGCGGCGGTCAAACTGAATAATCTGGTGATTACTTCGTTTACGACAATTGGCAACGGCATTTCCAATTATACGGCGCAAAATATTGGAGCAGGTGTCCTGCCGCGGGTGAAAGCAGGGTTTTGGGCAGGGATAAAAATGGTATGGATCATTGCGCTGCCGGTTGTGGCCGCTTATCTTTTGGGAAGCGGCGTATGGATTCGGCTGTTTATGGATCATCCGTCAGAACTCGCGCTGGTATCCGGGGTGCAATTTTTAAAAATTGTTCCGCCGTTTTATTTTGTGATATCGGTCAAGCTGATTGCGGACGGAATTTTACGCGGCGCGGGATGGATGAAACAGTTTATGATAGCGACGTTTACCGACTTAAGTTTGCGCGTGCTTTTGGCTCTGGCGCTTTCCGGGCCGTTTGGCTATCTGGGGATTTGGAGTTCCTGGCCAATTGGATGGACGCTTGGAACAATACTTTCCGTATTGTTTTATCGGCGCGCGACGGGGTCCGAACGCCGTTTAAAAGGCAAGGATGCGGTGGATGACAAACATATCCGGTCGTCGTAGGAAGATGCATCATAATTCGTTTGCGGCTGGCATAAAATGCAGTAATAATGCAGACATGGATGACAAAGATGAGACGGATGTTAGCGTATTTTATTTTGGTTGCTGTAAATGTATTGGTATGTGTGTGGGATGGCGCGGCCTGCCTGGCAAAAGAAGCGGGGACAGCCATTGAGGGAAAGGATTTATACGCCCGGTCAGCGGTTTTGATGGACGCTGATTCCGGGCGTGTTTTGTTTGAAAAAGAAGGGGAAACTTCGCTGCCAATGGCAAGTACGACAAAAATTATGACGTGTATTGTGACATTGGAAAATGGGAATTTGCAAGATATCGTGGAAGTTTCCGGCTATGCGGCCTCTATGCCGAAAGTCAGGCTCAATATCCGCAAAGGGGAGCATTACCTTTTGTTTGATCTGCTGCATTCCCTGATGTTAGAATCTCATAACGACGCGGCGGTCGCAATTGCCGAGCATATCGGCGGAAGCGTGGAAGGCTTTGCCGCCATGATGAATAAAAAGGCCAAAGAGATTGGATGTCAAAACACCTGTTTTATTACGCCAAACGGTTTGGACGCCAAACAGGATGTCCCGGCCGAAGGCGGCGGAAGCGTTACGGCCGTACATTCGACGACGGCGCGGGATTTGGCGCTGATTATGAGCTATTGCATAAAAAAATCGCCGCAGAAGGAAATGTTTTTAAAAATTACACGAACCGGGACGCATAGTTTTTCCAATCAGGAGGGAACCCGCAGTTTTTCCTGCAATAACCACAATGCGTTTTTGCAGATGATGGACGGCGCGCTTTCCGGTAAAACAGGGTTTACAGGTAATGCGGGGTACTGTTATGTGGGTGCGTTAGAACGGGATGGCAGGACGTTTGTGGTGGCGCTTTTGGCCTGTGGATGGCCAAACAATAAAGGCTATAAATGGAAGGATACGAAAAAACTAATGGAATACGGAATTGCCAATTATAATCTGCGGGATTTGTCACAGGAAACCTTAAGAGAAGACTGGTTAAAAGATATTCCGGTGCAAGACGCGCAGACAGGACGCCTGTTTGAACAGGCGGCTACAAAAGTCTATATACGGGAAGAGACCGGCGCGCCAAAGCTTTTGATGCGGGAAGGGGAGCAGGTGGAGGTGGCCTGTAGCGTAAAGTCCAGCTTGACGGCTCCGGTGCAAAGCGGTCAGGAAGTGGGCGTGGTGCGTTACCGGATTGACGGAAATGTAATTTGGGAGAGAAAAATCTG
>CAOJLW010000233.1 GCA_948438565.1 uncultured Lachnospiraceae bacterium
CGCTGATATATGCCTTACAGGTCTTAAGATCCGGCGCCACCTCCACGGCAACTACGCTGGTCATCGGATGGATCCGCGGATCTTTGATTTCTCCACGGATAATATTACTCAATTCACGCAGGACTTCTCCGTTGATCCTGGTATTTTTAATACTGTTTTTTCTCATATTTTATTCCGCTCCATTCTTATCTTGGAACTTCCACCATTTTATATGCCTCGATCTGATCGAATTCCTGAAGATCATTAAACCCTTCCAATACAAGGCCGCATTCATATCCGGACTTCACTTCCTTAACATCGTCCTTAAAACGCTTTAAAGAAGCCAGATTGCCTTCAAAAATCTGTTTTCCTTCACGGCTTAAGCGTACCTTACAGCCACGTTCAAAGACGCCGTCCAGAATATAGGAACCGGCAATATTTCCAATGCCGGACGCCTTAAAGATCTGACGCACTTCCGCATGACCCAAAACTTTTTCTTCAAACACAGGATCGAGCATACCCTTCATAGCGGCTTCCACATCTTCAATCGCATTATAAATCACTTTATACAACCTGACGTCTACGCCTTCCCGTTCTGCAGTCGCTTTTGCCGTTACATCCGGGCGGACGTTAAAACCGATAATAATGGCGTTGGAGGCCGAAGCCAAAATAACGTCGGATTCATTGATGGCACCAACGCCTCCGTGGATTGTTTTGACAACCACTTCCTCGTTGGACAGCTTCTCCAAGCTCTGTTTAACGGCTTCCACCGAACCTTGCACATCTGCTTTAACAATCAAATCCAGCTCTTTGACATTTCCGGATTGGATCTGGCTAAACAAGTCGTCTAAAGACATCTTGGCCTTGGTTTCTTCTAAAAGTTTTTCTTTGCCTTCGGAAATAAATGTCTCTGCGAAGTTTCTCGCTTCCTTTTCGGTATCTGTCGATACGAACACTTCCCCGGCATTTGGCACGCCGCTTAAGCCAAGGATCTCCACTGGCGTAGACGGCCCTGCTTCCTTGACCCGCCTTCCTTTGTCGTCGATCATGGCGCGAACCTTTCCAAAACAGCTTCCGCAGGCAATCGGTTCGCCCACTCTCAGCGTACCCTTTTGCACCAAAATAGTTGCAACGGCGCCGCGGCCTTTGTCAAGCTGCGCTTCAATTACAAGTCCTCTTGCATTCCGGTCAGGGTTGGCCTTTAACTCGCAAACCTCCGCCGTCAGCAGAATCATCTCGAGTAAATTGTCAATCCCTTCCTGTGTACGCGCGGATACCGGACAGAAAATCGTACTGCCGCCCCAGTCTTCCGGAATCAGTTCGTATTCGGAAAGCTCTTGTTTTACGCGTTCGATATTGGCGCTCGGTTTATCAATTTTATTGACGGCTACAATAATTTCAATGCCAGCCGCCTTTGCATGGTTGATCGCCTCCACGGTCTGCGGCATCACGCCATCGTCAGCCGCCACGACTAGGATCGCAATATCCGTCGCATTCGCGCCGCGCATTCGCATTGCGGTAAACGCTTCATGTCCCGGCGTATCTAAAAACGTGATTTTCTGGTTGTTGATCGAAACCACGGACGCTCCGATATGCTGGGTAATGCCGCCTGCCTCGCGATCGGTCACTCTGGTCGAACGGATAGCGTCCAGTAGGGAAGTTTTACCATGATCGACATGACCCATAACACAGACTACCGGAGGACGGGCAACCAACGTGCTCTCTTCTTCTTCCGCTTCCTTTAACAATTCCGCAATGACGTCCACTTTTTCTTCCTGTTCCGCAATGCAGTTGAATTCCAAAGCAATTTCTTCGGCAGTGTCATAGTCCACTTCCTGATTGACCGTTACCATCGTGCCTTTCAAAAACAGCTTTTTGACAATCACTGCGGCCTGCACCTTCATCTTGTCTGCCAGCTCCTTGATTGTCACGCGCTCCGGCAGAATAATCGTCTTAATGACGTCCTCTGCCTTTTCCTGCCTGGGTTGCTGCTGCGGTTTCTTTTTCCCGCCATGCTTCTCCAGATTGATATAACGCTCCTGCTTCTTGCCTAATTTATCGCGATCCTGTTTCCTGGTATTATTATTCTTCCGGTTTTCCACGCGATCTCTGGTCTCTTTTCCGCGCAGTTCCTCCGACGGGGACGCTGCCTCCTTATTGAACTTGCTGATTTCACGGTCTAATTTACCCTTAAATTCTTTCGGACGATTCGAATGGAATCCACGGCCACTTCGATCAGCTTGATTATGAGCGGCATTCGGTCGATTATTCTGGTAACCTTTTTGATTGCTCTTTTCATTGCCCCTTCCTCCTCGTTCTCCCTGTGGACGGCCGGCGCCGTGAGGACGCCCATCGTTTCTGGCATACTGCGGACGATCCGACGAAAAACGATTTTCATTGCGGTTATGCTGCGGACGATCCGATGACGAACGATATCCTCCGCGTTCCCCCTGCAAACGATCCGATGACGGACGGTTTCCTCCTCGCTCTCCCTGTGAACGATCCGATGAAAAAGCATTGTGGGATCTGCCTGTCTGCGGACGCTCGGTATGCCCTGCCGGTTTTGAAGCCTGCTCTTTCTGCGCATACTCCGATGTCCTGATATTGCCCAGAATCTTAATCCTGCTAACTGGCTGGGGTTTTTCTTCCTGCCGCGCTTTTCCGGCTGCCAATGCATTGTCATCCTTGCGTACATTTTCGGTTGCCTGCACATTCTGCGTCGCCGGCTCTTTCACGGCTGGCTGCGCGTCTGCCGCCGGTTGCGCTTTTCCGGCCGCTTTGAGATTCTCAGGCGTATGCGCTTTGGGGGCCGGCTGCACATTTTCCGCTGGCCGTATCGGCTGGCCAGGCGCCGCTTTTAATGCTTCTTCGGCTTTTGCTTCCGGCTTTGCCGCTTTTGTTTCCGTTTTTACAGATGACCGTTCCACGGGCCTTTCCGGATGCGGACGTTCCCGAATCCGCCTCTTTGGTCTTGGAGGGCGCCGTATCCCCTGCTGACTGTTCTGGGGATTAAATACTGCGGTAATGCTCGGTTTTTTCTTGGGGCGCTCCACTGGCGCTTCCTTTTGCTTCTCTTCTTTTGCTTTCATTTCAGTTTCTGGCTTTGTGATAGTTTTCGTCTCCTTTTTTGCATATTGATTTTTAATCAGAGCAATCGAAGATTCTTCGAGATTGCTCAAATGGCTTTTTACTTCAATATTCTTCTCAGATAAAAAGCTTATGATTTCTTTGGGTTTAATATTCAACTCCTGTGCAAGTTCACACACTCTGACTTTTGCCATATACTTACTCCTCCACTATTCAGTTATTTTTAGCGCAAGCTTCTTTCGTACCGCTTCTGCCAAACCTCTATCCGTGATTGCTACGGAAGCCCGGTATTCCTTGCCGATACTCACCCCCAAGCTTTCCCGGCTTCCATAAAAAACGAGTTCTGTTTTATAAAATTCACACATATTCCGGAATAACTTTTTTGTATTTTTCGATGCGTCTTCTGCGACAAAGACTAGCTGCGCCTGGCCGGATTTTACCGCGCGCTCCGTCTGGTATTCGCCGCTTACCAGCCGCCCTGCTTTTGCGGCCAGTCCCAGCATGGACAATACCTTATCTGGTATCAAGCTTTTCCATCTCCTTTTCAAATTCCACATAGATATTCGGTGGAATGGCAATTTTTAACGACCGCTCCAGTCCCCTGCTCTGCATTGCCCGCTCCAGGCACGTCCGGTTCGGACAGATATACGCGCCCCTGCCGTTCTTTTTTCCGGTGGCATCCACAAACAGCTCATCCTCCGTGGTTCGGATAATACGGAGCAGCTCCCGTTTCGGCTTCATTTCCCTGCAGCCTACGCATTGACGCATCGGTATTTTTCTATTCATCATACTCGCCGCCTTCTACATATGACTCTTCCTGCGGCTCTTCTTCCCAGTATTCCCCCTCCTCATATTCGCCTTCTTCATAGTCGCTGTCATAGTCCTCATCATAATACTCATATCATAATCCGCATCGTCGTAGTCGTTCTCGTAATCCATGAAATCCCCGGCTTCTCTG
>CAOJLW010000234.1 GCA_948438565.1 uncultured Lachnospiraceae bacterium
GGAACAGTCTCCGTTGTCCTTCGCCTGCGATTGGGATAATGTGGGACTGCTGGCAGGCGATCGGGAAAAAGAGGTGCAAAAGATCTATATTGCGCTGGACGCAACGGATGAGGCCATAGACGCTGCGGTCGGTGCGGGTGCGGATTTGCTGCTGACGCACCATCCTTTGATTTTTAAAGGGTTAAAACGCGTGGTGGCGGAGGATTTTATCGGAAGGCGCATCATAAAGCTGATCCAAAACGATATGGCGTACTATGCGATGCATACCAATTTTGACGTGGTGGGCATGGCGGATCTCTCAGCGGCTATGCTGGGGTTACAAGATGCTTCGGTGTTGGACGTTACGGCTGTGGTTGGTGGCAAACAAGAAGGAATTGGCCGTGTGGGGATACTGTTGGAACCGATGGATTTGCGGCATTGCGCACAATTTGTCAAAGCGGCGTTTGGCTTAAGTCAGGTTCAGATTTTTGGGGATGGCGGGACATTGCTCAAAAAGGCCGCGATTTCCCCAGGTTCCGGAAAAAGTGAAATTGGCAACGCCATTGCGCAGGGTGCGGATGTGTTGATTACCGGAGATATCGATCATCATGACGGTATTGACGCAGTTGCGCGCGGACTTTGCGTGATTGACGCCGGACATTATGGTTTGGAACATATTTTTATCGGATATATGGCTAAGTATTTAAAAGAACGGTGCAAAGGGACGGAAATTTTTGTGCATCCGCTGCAAATGCCGTTTTGGGTTTGTTAGGGGGAAGGCGATGGGCGAAGAAAAAATTATCTTACATCTGTGTGGCGAACAAAAGGCTTATCCAATAGGCACGTCTTATCTGGAAATTGCCCAGGAATATCAGGATCGTTATCGGGATGATATTATTCTGGTATCCGTAGACAACCATCTGCGGGAGTTACATAAACGGGTAAAAAAAGGAGCGGACGTCTCGTTTATTACAACGGCGGATGGCGCGGGTAAAAAAACATACCGCAGAAGCGTAACGCTGCTGATGCAAAAGGCTTTGTATAATCTGTTGGGAAAGGAGCGTGCGACTGTTCGGGTGCTGTATTGTATCAGTCAGGCATACTATTGCGAACTGGTCAATTATGGAAAACCAGATGAGGGACTGTTGCGCCGTTTAAAGGAAGAGATGTTGCGGATAGCAAAAGAGAAGCTTCCCATCCAAAAATCCAGCGTAGCCACAGACGAGGCGGCAGAGATGTTTCATGAATTTGGGATGCCTGAAAAGGAGTGTCTGTTTCGTTACCGCAGGAGTTCCAGAGTCAATATCTATTCTCTGGACAATTATATGGATTATTTTTACGGCTACATGGCCCCGCATACAGGTTATTTAAAATATTTTGATTTCAAGCCGTATCGGGACGGTTTTGTATTGATGTTTCCGGGGGCGAATTCCAAAGAGGTGGATTCGTTTTGCCCGTCTGAAAATTATGTGGATACCTTAAACAGTTCCCGGGAATGGGGCAAAAAACTGCGTGTGGATTCGATTGGAGCGTTAAATTCCGCCATTGCATCGGGCAGGATGCAGGATATTATTATGGTGCAGGAGGCCCTGATGGAACAGCGGATTGGGCAGATGGCAGGCATGATTGCCGCCCGGGACAACTGTAAATTTGTCATGGTGGCAGGCCCTTCTTCGTCCGGCAAGACGACGTTTGCCCATCGGCTTGCGATTCAGCTTTCCGCGCTTGGTCTTAGGCCGTATACGCTGTCGCTGGACGATTATTATCTGGATCGGGATCAGACGCCTAGAGATGCGGACGGTAAACTGGATTTTGAGTGCCTGGAGGCTTTGGACGTGCCGTTGTTTAACCGGGATATGTCGGCTTTATTACGAGGGGAAAACGTAGAATTGCCGACCTTTAGCTTTAAAAAAGGGCGGCGCGAATACAGAGGCCGGGTATTAAAGCTGGGAGAAGGGGATATTTTGGTGATTGAGGGGATCCATGGTTTAAACGATCAGCTTTCCCATACGCTTCCCCGGGAGTGCAAATTTAAAATTTTTATCAGCGCGCTGACGCAGTTGAATCTCGATGAGCATAATTATCTGCCTTCGACGGACGGTCGGTTGATCCGCCGGATTGTCCGAGATGCAAGAACCAGGAATACGACGGCGCAGGAGACGATTGCCATGTGGCATTCCGTACGCCGCGGAGAGGAAAAATATATTTTTCCATTTCAGGACGGCGCGGATATTATGTTTAATTCAGGCTTGATTTATGAGCTGTCCGTGTTAAAATTATATGCGGAGCCTTTATTGTTTCATATTGAAAAAAGCGCTCCGGAATATATGGAAGCCAAGAGACTGTTAAAGTTCTTGGATTATTTTCTTCCGGTGCCAAGTGAAGAAATTGCCAAAAATTCCATATTACGGGAATTTATCGGAGGAAGCATATTTTCCGTATAGAAGGTTAGGATGCCAAGTAGGGGAAATGATCGCGGCCGCATATGATGCGGCTGAGGAAAGTCCGGGCTTCATAGGGCAGGATGCCGGATAACGTCCGGTGGAGGCGACTCCAAGGAAAGTGCAACAGAAATATACCGCCAAAAGCGTTTGGCTTTTGGTAAGGGTGGAAGGGCAGTGTAAGAGACTACCGCCCCGCTGGCAACAGCGGGGGCATATGTAAACCCCATCCGAAGCAAGACCGAATCAAAGCGTTGACGTGGCCCGCCAGCTTTCGGTAGGTTGCTAGAGGCAAGTGGCGACATTTGTCCCAGATAGATGATCATTTAGAACAGAACCCGGCTTATCGCCCTGCTTGGCTTACATTAGGAGGTTTGTTTGCCATGAAGATACAAGAGGCGCTGCAAAGCGCATATAAAGCAAAAGCATCCGATATCCATTTGGCGCCAGGGCGTCCTTTGATGTGTCGGATAGACGGGGCGATACGCCCTTATTCAGATGATGCGATATCCAAGGAAGATTTGGAGGAATGGCTGTCCGATTTATTGTCTGATATGCAGTTTGAACAGCTAAGGCAGGATGGATGGCTGGATGCAGCGGTATCTGTGTCGGATGTATTCCGTATGCGTCTGCATCTTGGCAGGCGGCAGGGTGGATACGTCGCGGCAGTCCGTATGCTTCCAAAAGCTATTCCACCGATAAATGAGATTGGCCTTCCTGCTTCCGCCATGAGATTTATGGAGGAACGGGGAGGCCTGGTTTTCATAGCCGGAGAAGCTGGCAGCGGCAAGACGACGACCGCATATGCCTTGCTCAATCAGATTGCCCAAAATCAGGCGCGGCATATTGTGACTGTGGAAGATACCGTTGGATATTGGCTGCCGCATGGCAAGGGTCTGGCGTCTCAGCTGGAAGTGGACGGCGATGGCATGGGTTATGCGGCTGCTCTGCGCCGTTTGACAAGATGGGATACGGATATTTTGTTTGTCGGCGCCATGGAGGATGCGGATACCTTGCGGGAAGCGATATCGGCAGCGGAAGCCGGATGCCTTGCGTTCGTTTCGGTATGCGCCTGTGGGTGCGGCGCCGTCTTAGGCCGGCTGCTTGAATTTTTGCCGGATACGGATGGCGGGTTGGCTCGTGCGAGATTTGCCGGCGTATTAAATGGCGTGGTATCCCAACAGCTTTTGCCCTATCCGGATCGTGCCGGGAGGAGCGCGGTATTTGAAGTGATGATGGCGACGCCGGAGATCCGGACTTTGATTCAGGAGGGAAAGATTGCACAGATTTTATCTTTTATGGAGGGAAAAGGGGAGCTTGGAATGCAGACCATGGACGACGCTATTTTGTCCGCCTATATGCAGAGCAGGATTTCTGCGGAAACGGCCGCTGCCTTTGCGTTAGATCAGACGCGTATGAAACAGAGGATGCGTATTTATTAAAAAGGCCTGTTTTGTTTCTTGTCTGTTTCTAAAATGTTTCTAAAAAAAACATAGGTCAGTTGACAGAGAGATCTGTAAAATGTACCATAAATTTATTAAAATGAATGAAGGTGCATAGGATGAGAGAAAGAGTACAAAAGTTTATGGAGGGACGGTA
>CAOJLW010000235.1 GCA_948438565.1 uncultured Lachnospiraceae bacterium
ATTCTCCGTTTCGTCCGCAGAGGATTAGGTTACCATTGGCATTATAACGTACCTGCATATCTTCATTGAAGATGCCCGGAGTATTTCCTTGATAAATAAGGCGGTTGGAAGCGCTGTATCGGAAAAAATGTGTACAGGTATCATCGGGATTGTCAATATTTTCATTGGAAATGGCAATTTCAATATACGAATCTTCCGGATCGATATCTATTAGGTAATAAGCGCCCGTCCATGGATAGGACAGATAGAGTTCCCGCAGTTGATCGGAGTATTGATTGCCGTTGATGGATAGGGAGGATGCCGCATTGGAAAAGTTTTCGTCGGTGGAATAGCAAATCTCATCCGTAATGCCGTTTCCGTTGATATCATGCTGTACGGAAATGCCGGGGAATAGTTTGCGGATATAGGAACCATGGTAAGCATATTCTTCCCTGAGTCCATTTAAATCAGCATAGGGAATGTTAAATTCAAAACTTCCGGCGGCATAGGAACCCAATACGTAGGGGTTGCTGATAAAAGATATGCCGCTGCGATCCAGATACCAGCAGGACGCGTCGCTTAACAAGGATGCTTCTATGTCAATCGGCATATCGCTGTATAGGTAGTTGCCATATGCTGGCAATGCGGCTTGCGCCTGTAATTCTTGCATTAGAAATTGGTGAAACGCCGGATAGTCGTTGGTCAATCCTTCCAGATATAGCCGTTCGCCTGTAGTGGCGTCAAAAGTCAGGCCATAGCTCCAGTAGTTGCCATGTGCTCCTCCCATATAATCTCCCTGACTAAAAACCAGAGAAATAATCTGATTGTCACAGCGTTTTAGTTCATAGGATAAATTGGCGTTATAAGGTTCCGGAGCAGTAGCAGAGCCTTCAATTGCCAGGTTTATGGTTTCTTGGGCATAATTGGCATTTTCCTGTTCAAAGTCCCAAAAGGTATTTAATTCGTTAGAAATGAGGGCGTTTATTTTTTCCGATATTTTCGTTTTATCCAAAATATCAATTTTTGGATAAGATGCAGTGGCGGTTAAAATGCAGACAGAGGGATCTTCGGTAGAATAAAATGAAGAAGATTCTGTGCAATTGGTAATGGTAATCCCGTCAGAGGTTGTTTGTATATCGGGAGAGAGAGAAGTTTGCTGTTTTGTGCTTTCTGTATTTTCGGGTACGGATATCGTTTCTTCTGTTGCTGGACTAGATTCATAGTTTTCTGTAGGTAAGACGCTTTTTGGTGTGCCGCAACCTAGGGCAAAGAGACAAAAGAACAGTGGATATATATAATAATGATAGGGTTTGTGCATAGGGAGCCTCCTTCATAACTATATTATATGGTATCATAACGCCGAAAATGGCAGAATGCAATTAAAATAATCTTAAGTTTTCACATATGCGTTAGACTGCTACAAAATCAGTATAGCATGAAAGTAGAGGCAGTTCAATCATGGCCGGAAAAGCAATGGCTGCTTTTTTATTTTGAAAGTCCGGGAAAGCATTTACTTTTCAGCTTGTTTCAAGTAAAATGTAGTTATTTCAAAAGAAGGAGGACGGAAATGGAAAAATCAAAAGTATATTTTACAACTTTTAAAACAACCCTTACGGAAAATTTGTTAGAGAAGCTACGCAGGTTGGTATTGACGGCAGGCATACGGGACATTGATTTTCAGGATCGGTATGCAGCTATTAAGATCCATTTTGGTGAATATGGCAATCTGGCCTTTTTACGCCCAAATTATGCAAAAGTTATTGCCGATGTGGTCAAAGAGGCAGGCGGCAAACCATTTTTAACAGATTGTAATACATTGTACGTTGGCAGCAGGAAAAATGCACTGGATCATTTAGATACGGCTTATGCCAATGGCTTTACGCCGATGACAACAGGTTGTCAGGTGATAATTGCGGACGGCTTAAAAGGGACGGATGAAGCGTTGGCGCCAATAGATGGGGAATATGTGAAAGAAGCAAAGGTAGGACGCGCACTGATGGATGCGGATATTCTGATTTCTTTAACACATTTTAAGGGGCATGAGGCAACCGGCTTTGGGGGCGCGATTAAAAATATTGGTATGGGCGGCGGCTCTCGTGCGGGCAAAATGGAGATGCACAGTGACGGCAAACCAAATGTTTCGGCCGAAAAGTGTATTGGCTGTAAAAGCTGTATAAAAGTTTGTGCGCATACCGGCGTTACGGTAACAGATAAAAAGGCTTTTATTGATCACGATAAATGCGTAGGCTGCGGACGTTGCATCGGAGTTTGTCCAAAGGACGCAATTGAGTCTGGTTTTGATATATCAAACGATAGGCTGAATTGTAAGATGGCTGAATATGCAAAAGCGATTTGCGATGGAAGGCCGTGTTTCCATATTGCTTTGGTATGCGATGTGTCACCGAACTGTGATTGTCACGCAGAGAATGACATTCCAATTATACCGGATGTAGGGATGTTTGCTTCCTTTGATCCAGTTGCGCTTGATATGGCCTGCGCGGATGCTTGTAACCGTCAGCCGGTGATTGCAGGAAGCGTATTGGCGGATAACCGTGACCATCATCAGGATTGCGGAGCAGGCGATCATTTTCATATGACGCATCCGGATACAAATTGGGAAAGCTGTATTGAGCACGCTGTGAAAATAGGGATGGGAACGGATCAGTATGAGCTGATTGAAATTTAATAGGAAAATTGGCCGGAAGGTCAAAGCAAAAGCCAGGGAATAATCCTGGCTTTTGTGCGTTATTTATTATGTTCATTTGACAGTTCCGTTAGCAGTTTTTGGCGAAAGTACGCATCTTCGGCAGCCTTTTTTAAATCTTCAAGACGATCGTTGGCAATTAAAAATTGGACTAAAGAAAATGCATGATTTTCTCCCCGCTCGACGCCTTGTTCGATGCCTTGTTCGATGCCTTGTTCGATGCCTTGTTCGATGCCTTGTTCGATGCCCTTTTCCATGCCTCGTTTAAATCCGTTTTCCATGCCTCGTTTCCAGCCTCTTTCCATGGCCAGAGCCTCCATCCGATCCAATATTGCTTCACCCATAGTCGTTTCATCTCCTTTCAATAACTGGCAGGCTTTCTCAAATCGGAGATCTCCTGTCAATGCCTTTAATAATTCTAATGTTTCATGGACATGACGAATTGTCCCTGGCGTTGGAGTGTAGTTTTGATTTTTTCTGGATTGCACAAAGTAATCTGCTACGAACCGAAAATCACTATGAAACATTTGTACCTGTTGGTCGGTCAAGTAAGCGATCTCAAACAGATTAACCTTATAGTCATTGACAAAAGGTTTTAAAGGATGCGGGACGTCAATAGCATTCAATAAAGAAAGCGGTTTGTTCCAATGCGTCAGTCCAAAATATAAAACTAAGGTTACAACAGGGTAGATATATCTGGGTTTATCATTTTCGGATAAATTTAAAAGTTGTGCGCGATACGCCGTACCGTCATATCCGATCATACGTAATGGCATATAAGGATCTGGAGTCGTTTGGTTTTCCAGACCGTAAAAGGCAATCCGAATATTTTGTTTTTTCCAGAACTTCGCAACGTCACGTTCCATTTCGTGTATTTTTCCGGCGGATTTATAGTGGGAGCGAGGGAGGGCGTCCTCCAAATCGTGTTCCTGAATGATAAATTGTCCCTGGAAAAGCAAAACATTAACAATATCTGCAAAGACATCGTTATATGCTTCCAGCGTCTTTTCCGTAATATCTTTTTCTCCCATAGAACGCCTCCGTAAAAACTGGTGATTGTATAGTCCTAGTATATGTCAAGATGGATAAAAAATCAAATGTAATGTGCGTAGTGGTACGCTAGTCAGACGGATGGATCAATGCAATTTTGTTGAGTGATATAAAGAGCATAAATAGCGCTATAGTCATGAAAATATGAGAAATGCCTGCAATGCCAGAAAGCATGGAGTCGGTTGTTCTGGTCATATCGGTATTTAAAACCTGTAAAATGCC
>CAOJLW010000236.1 GCA_948438565.1 uncultured Lachnospiraceae bacterium
CCATTGAGTATAGAATGTGGACGGAGGCGGGATATGAAGACAATATATAAAACGGATAATGGGGTTCTTTCACAGAAAGAATCATTTGAACCGGATGTCTGGGTTAATTTGATTTCGCCAAATATGGACGAGCTGTCAGAAGTTGCAGATTATTATGACATTGATATAGCAGACGTCAGGGCTGCGCTTGATGAAGAAGAAAGTTCCCGTGTGCAGATGGAGGATGGCTACACATTGATTTTAGTGGATATTCCTTTTGAAGAAATCCGTAATGAACAGCGGGCGTATACAACGATGCCGCTTGGCATCCTTTTAGTGCAGGATGCGATTATAACGGTGTGCAGCGATGATACCGTGATTTTAAATTCATTTTATAATAACCGTATGCGCGGGTTTAGCACGAAAAAAAAGATGCGCTTTGTATATCAGATATTATTGCGCACTTCCAATTTATATCAGGCGTTTTTGCGGGTCATTGATAAAAAGAGAAGTGAGATTGAAAAGCGCGTCGGAACGGAGACAACAGAAGATAAGGACTTGATCAATTTACATGAATTAGAGACGAACCTGGTCTATTTTGCCACTTCTTTAAGCGCAAATAAAGTGGTTTTGGATCGTTTGACGCGTTATGAGCGGATTGAACAATATCCGGAAGATAAAGAGCTGTTAGATGATGTGATTGTAGAAAACCGCCAGGCCATTGAAATGACAAATATTTATCGGGATATTATCCATGGAGCTCGAGAATTGGTTTCTACAATTATCAATAACCGTATGAATAATATAATGAAATTTTTAACATCTATTACGTTAGTCATGGCTATTCCTACGATTATATCAGGAATTTATGGTATGAACGTCAGCGGAAAATGGATGCCCTTGTCTGAGACGCCGCATGGTTTTGTGATTATTTGCGTGATTACAGGCCTTATTTGTATTTTAGCGTTAATTTTATTAAAAAGAAGCAAAATGTTGTAAAAATCAATTGCCATCTGTTTCCAGAGTAATCCTTATAATATGGTCACAATTTTGTAATAAGATTGTAACATATTCGGAAAGGAGAACACACACATGAAACAGAGGAATCGAAAATTAGCCTGTTTGTGCATTACGGCTGCATTGCTTGCAGCAGCGAATACGACTACGGCGGATGCCAAGGAATCGAAAGAAAAGGCGCCGGCAGAAGAGACACATATATTACATACCGGAGCGACCACTATTGCAGTGGAGGCGGCGGAAAAAGAGATCGAGGAACTTCGTATGGAGGCGGAAATGATGCCTGTAGAAGAAGCGGAGACACAGCCGGAGCTTGCGGTTGCACAGGTGGATTCCTATATCAATGTTCGTAGGGAGCCTGGGTTGGAAAGTGAAATTATCGGAAAACTTCACAATAATTCGGTAGGTGAGATTATTGGGGAGGAGGGGGATTGGTTAAGAATTTCTTCTGGAAGTATCGAGGGATATATCAAGGCGGAATATGCGCTTCGCGGTGAGGAAGGCGCGAAAAAAGCCGAAGAAGTTGGAGAGCGCCATGCAAAAGTCGAGGCGGTAACGCTGCGTTTGCGTGAAGATGCAACAACGGAATCCCGAACCGTCGCACTTTTACCGCAAGAAGAGGTGGTACAGGTTCAGGAAGAAGCAGAAGGCTGGGTCAAAGTTACTGTAGAGGAAACAGAAGGGTATGTGTCGGAGGATTACGTAGATGTCTATACGGTTTATCAGGAGGCGGAATCCAGGGAGGAAGAGGAAGCAAGACTTCGCTTAGAGGAAGAACAGCGTCGTGCGGCAGAAGAAGCGGCAAGAATGGCAGAAGAGGCAAACCGTCCGTCTGCCCAGGCGTCCTCACGTTCATCTGCGGAAAGCGCGCCAAATGCCGGCGCAGGGCAGTCCCACCAATCCAAACCAAGCAGCGCAGAGCAGTCTCAAGCGCCTGCAGCTTCCGGATTGGGACAGAAAATTGCGGATTTTGCTTTGCAGTTTGTAGGCAATCCCTATGTCTATGGCGGTACCAGTCTGACAAACGGTGCGGATTGTTCCGGGTTTGTTATGAGTGTGTTTCAAAATTTTGGCATTAGTTTGCCCAGAACTTCTGGAGAACAGGGGCAGTGCGGAACCAACGTAGGAGGCTTGGAGAATGCACGGCCGGGCGATCTGGTTTCTTATTCCGGTCATATCGGCATTTATATTGGAAATGGCCAGATTGTCCATGCAAGCTCTGTCAAAACCGGTATCAAAGTTTCCAATGCCGGATATCGTCCCATTCTTTCTGTCCGGAGGCTGGTATAAGAAATGGGCGGGGCAGCCATACTGTTTGTAAAAAGAAAGTTATGGCGGGCGTTTGTCATGAATGTTTTAGTCCTGGGGCAGGAAAATGTCTGGATCAAGGAAATGAAAAAACTATGTAAACAAGATCAGGTTTATCTGTATGAACAACAAGAGGATCCGCAGGATATCCGGCTTGTGGTTACAGATTTTCCAATCGAACAGGCAAGGAAAGGGATATTGTCGCAAATCCCTTTCCTTGTTGTATCAAGAGAGCATAGAGAAGAAAAAATTTTAGCCGCTTTCGATGCTGGGGCGGAAGATTATATGGTCTATCCGGTCAGTCCTAAAATTGCCAAAGTGAGGATTTGCCGGATATTAAATCAAATAAAAAAAGATAATGGACGGTTTATGGTATGGCGTCCGGATATTCATTTTACGCCAAACGAATGGAAAATCTTTTCTTATATGATGGCATATCCCCAGAAAGTATTTTCTAGAAATGAATTGATTGAAACTGTTTTTCCTGAGGCATATGAAGGTTATGACAGAAATGTAGATAATTATATCAAAGAAATCCGTAAAAAACTGGCTGTGGCGTCGAATAAGAGCATACAGATTGAAACGGTGTATGGGGTGGGTTATCGTTTAACTTGCAGTTGACAAGCGGCGGTTTCCAATATATGATGATTTGCAGTTGCTGGGACGTTAGGGCAGGATAAAAGAAAGGTGGTTTTATGGCAATTGCAGTGTTGAAAAAAGGAGAGGGACGGCTGCTTAAATCTGGCGGTATGTGGGTTTTTGACAATGAAGTTGCTTCGGTGCAAGGGGATTTTGTAAACGGAGATATCGTTACGATCGTGGATTTTGACGGATATCCGATGGGCAAAGGGTTTATCAATGTTAATTCTAAAATCCGGATCCGAATATTGACCAGAAATGCAAAACAAGAAATTAACAGGGATTTTTTGTGTATGCGTGTTCGGGACGCATGGGAGTATCGAAAAAAAACGGTAGACGTATCGAGCTGCCGATTGATTTTTGGCGAAGCGGATTTTTTACCTGGACTGGTGGTTGATAAGTTTTCGGATGTGTTGGTGGTGCAGTCGTTGGCGCTTGGGATCGAGCCATTTAAAATGGTTATTGTAGAGTTTTTAAAAGAAATGCTTGCAAGCGACGGAATACCGATCCGCGGCGTATATGAGCGGAGTGATGCAAAGGTTCGTAAGCAGGAAGGCATGGAACTGTTCAAAGGTTTTTTGGGTGAAGCGTTCGATACAAATGTCAGAATTGTAGAAAATGGCGTCCGGTATAGGGTGGATATTAAGGATGGGCAAAAAACAGGTTTTTTCTTAGATCAAAAATACAATCGTCTGGCTATTCAGAAATTGTGTAAAGACGCCAGGGTGTTGGATTGTTTTACGCATACCGGATCGTTTGCGCTCAACGCCGGGGTGGCAGGAGCTAAAAGCGTTTTGGGTGTGGACGCGTCGGAGCTTGCGGTACGCTGCGCACAGGAAAACGCGGCGCTCAATGGTCTGGAAGATACCGTTTCTTTTCAATGTATGGATGTGTTTGAACTTCTGCCCAAGCTCGAGAGTCAGAAAGAGCAATTTGATGTGGTGATATTGGATCCGCCGGCGTTTGCAAAATCCAGGCATTCTGTAAAAAATGCGGTGAAAGGTTATCGGG
>CAOJLW010000237.1 GCA_948438565.1 uncultured Lachnospiraceae bacterium
TGTTGGGAATACGAATATTACATTTGGTATTTTTGATAAAAAGAAACTGATCACGACGTTGCGCATGACGACCAAGCGACAGCGGACATCGGATGAATATGGCATAGATATGATCGATATGCTGGAGTGCAATCAGATTTCCCGGAAGGATGTGGAAAATGTAATTATTGCATCCGTTGTCCCTAATGTGATGCATTCGTTAAACAGCGCCATTATTAAATATTTTGGGATAACGCCGATTATCGTGGGTCCTGGCATTAAAACAGGCATTCGAATTGTGACGGAGAACCCTAAGCAGATAGGCGCGGATCGGATTGTAGACGCCGTTGGGGCGTATGATCTGTATGGCGGTCCGGTGTTGGTTTTGGATTTTGGGACGGCGACGACGTATGATTTAATCGATGCTTCTGGAGCGTTTGTGGCCGGAGTGACGGCGCCGGGGATCCGGATTAGCGCGAAGGCGTTGTGGCAGGATGCGGCAAAGCTTCCGGAAATAGAAATCCGTAAGCCGGCCAGCATTTTGGCGCAAGAGACGATTAGCAGTATGCAGGCGGGTTTGGTCTATGGGCAGATCGGTCAAACGGAATATATTGTCCGTGGGATAGCCGAGGAATCCGGCTATCAGGATTTGAAGGTAATTGCAACCGGTGGATTGGGCAGGCTGATTGCCAATGAAACGGATTGCATCGATGTATACGATCCAGATCTGACATTGACCGGATTGCGGTTGATTTTTGAAAAACAAAAGTAAAGGACTGGGCGGTTTGGAATGGGCGTATTGCAAATAGGGGATGTAACGTTAGAAAATAATTTGATATTGGCTCCGATGGCAGGTGTGACAGACCTGCCATTTCGCATCCTGTGCAAGGCGCAGGGGGCAGGCCTGCTCTGCATGGAAATGGTGAGCGCCAAAGCGATTTTATATAAAAATAAGAATACACAGGAGCTGATGACGATTGATCCGATGGAGCGTCCGGTATCCTTACAGCTTTTTGGATCGGATCCGGATATTATCAGTGAAATTGCCAGGCAGATAGAAAGCCTGCCGTTTGATATATTGGATATCAATATGGGTTGTCCGGTACCCAAAGTGGTCAATAACGGAGATGGTTCCGCGTTGATGAAACAGCCGCTTTTGGCGGGGAAAATAATTGAAAAGACCGCGCGGGCGATCCATAAGCCTGTGACGGTGAAAATCCGGAAAGGGTTTGACGACGCGCATATCAATGCGGTGGAAATGGCGCATATCGCCCAGGAATCCGGGGCGGCGGCCGTTGCCGTTCATGGCAGGACGCGGGAGCAATTCTATTCCGGCAAGGCAGATTGGGAGATTATCCGGCAGGTGAAGGAGGCTGTAAAAATTCCGGTGATTGGCAACGGTGATTTGTTTTCAGGCAAAGACGTTCTGGATATGCAAAGGCAGACCGGGTGCGACGGCTTTATGATCGCCAGGGGAGCGCAGGGAAATCCCTGGATTTTTCGTCAGATACGGCATTATGTACAGACCGGCGAAGAGCTGCCCAGGCCTTCGGCAGTAGAAATGGCCGCTATGCTTTTGCGCCATGCCCAGATGCTGATGGCCTATAAAGGCGCATATACCGGCATCCGGGAAATGCGTAAGCATGCCGCCTGGTATACAAGCGGTTACCGAAATGCGTCTAAAATTCGGGCGCGAATTAATGAAGTGGAAAACTATACGGAGCTTTATGCATTATTTGAGGAGGCGCTTTCATATACTGAAAAAAGGAGAGGTTGTCAGGAAGTGCCGGAATGCAAAGAAGATTACGAACAGGCGCCATAGCGTATGTCAGGCGTTTTTTGGCGCGTGCGTTTACCAGAACGAAAGGGCAGGATAACATGGCATTGCCGCCGGAGGAAGAGTTGGATCCAAACCCCTATATTCCGCAGATTCGAGAAGTCATGGAGCAGGTTCTAAAGAGCAGGCGGATTTCCTATGGACAGTTTGCCCCGGTGGTGATTGATGGCGGCGATGCCGAAAAGACGCTGCTGGCAGCAGAGCTATTGGCCCAGGATTTAAACAAGCTGACCCTGCTTACAGATCGTCCTGCATATTTTGAAGAATATACGGACAATATGTATGAGGAGCAGGGGTTGATTGTAGAGCTTTTACCGAAAGATGCAGACAAGATTGCCGGTCTGGCTACGGACTCAATGCAGGGAAACGTGATATTGGATTTTGAAGAGCCAGAGGAGCGGTCAGTGAACATTAAGTTTGGAAAAAAGGTATATATTCCGATTTATAAAAAACGTTGGGAAAGCGCCGGAAACCTTGACATTGCAGTACCTATCGGGTATAATACATTGATTGTCAGGGTCAGTGAAACAGCTAAAAAGCAGCCTTTCCTTGATAAGTTTGAGCGGGCTTTTTACGAGAATGAATAAGTAAAGAAGGTAGGAGTATGGATAAGAAAAATATCTTAACGTATCAGGGACTCAAAAAACTCGAGGACGAATTACAGGATTTAAAATTAGTAAAACGAAAAGAAGTGGCGCAGAAGATTAAGGAAGCTAGAGAACAGGGCGATTTATCCGAGAACGCCGAATATGATGCAGCCAAGGACGAGCAGCGCGACATTGAAACCCGGATTGAAGAAATTGAGAAAATTCTAAAAAATGCCGAGGTGGTTGTAGAAGAAGAAGTTGAGCTGGACAAGATCAGCATTGGCTGTACGGTTCGGATTTTAGATTGTGAATATGATGAAGAGTTAGAATATAAGATTGTCGGTTCAACGGAGGCAAACAGCCTAAAAGGGAAAATCTCCAACGAGTCACCCGTAGGCCGCGCATTGCTGGGTTCAAAGGTAGGCGATTTGGTGAGAGTTGAAACGCAGGTAGGAGAAATCGAATATAAGGTACTGGAAATTCAGCGTTCTATGTAGAACGGCAGGGGGAGAGCAGGGCAGCGCCCATCCCCAGATATAGCCGCAGCAGGCATGGGAGGAAAACATGGCAGAGCAGAAGAAAGTTCAGGAACAGGACATTAACCAGCTTTTAAAGGTACGCCGCGACAAATTGGCAGAGTTGCAGGAAAACGGGAAAGATCCTTTTCAAATTACAAAATTTGACGTATCGCATCATAGTATAGACATTAAGGAACAGTACGACGGGTTGGAAGGGAAATCGGTTACCGTTGCCGGGCGTATGATGTTTAAACGTGTAATGGGAAAAGCTTCTTTCTGCAATATCCAGGATTTAAAGGGAAATATTCAGATATATGTAGCACGGGACAGCATCGGGGAAGAGTCCTATAAGGATTTTAAGAAATATGATGTAGGAGATATTTTAGGCGTCACAGGGGAAGTGTTTAAAACAAAAACCGGTGAAATTTCTATTCATGCATCTTCGGTTGTCCTTCTTTCTAAAAGCCTTCAGATCTTACCTGAGAAATTCCATGGGTTGACCGATACGGATACGCGTTATCGTCAGCGCTATGTGGATCTGATTATGAATCAGGATGTGAAAGAGACGTTTATCAAGAGGTCGAAGGTATTAAGCAGTATTCGTAGATTTTTGGACGGGCAGGGATTTATGGAGGTGGAAACGCCGATGCTCGTTTCCAATGCCGGTGGCGCTGCGGCAAGGCCGTTTGAGACGCATTTTAATGCGTTAAATGAGGACTTTAAGCTGAGAATTTCTTTGGAGCTTTACCTGAAGCGTTTGATTGTAGGCGGTTTGGAGCGTGTATATGAGATTGGGCGTGTGTTCCGCAATGAGGGTCTTGATACGAGACACAATCCGGAATTTACGCTGATGGAGCTCTATCAGGCCTATACGGATTATCACGGCATGATGGATTTGACGGAAAATCTGTACCGTTATGTGGCCAAGGAAGTGACGGGATCGGAGATCATTACGTACGGGGAGCATACGATGGATTTGTCGAAGCCGTTTGAGCGGATTTCGATGGTGGATGCGGTGAAGAAGT
>CAOJLW010000238.1 GCA_948438565.1 uncultured Lachnospiraceae bacterium
AGGACTTCTTGATCGGGATTTCATTTCATAAAAATCGCGATAGCCGTACTCCCTGGTCTGATTGGTTGGGATAATATAATCGTAAGCCAATGGGATTTTATGGGTCATCAGGCAGTCATAGTAACCCATATAACGCGCTTCGATATTGCAGTCGCCAATATAGGCAATAGCGGTATGTCCAAGAGAAATCAGGTGTTCGACTGCCATATGGGCAGCTTTGGAGCCATTGCAGGTCACTTCGTCCATTTTGTATTCCATGGGGTTGCGATCAATGGCGACGACGCCCTGATATCGGCGTTTGAGCGTATCCGCCATAGATGCCGGGCATTTGCCCAAAATCATCAGTCCGTCTGCTTTTGTGGGCCGGTTTCCGGCCTGTGCGATATCGGGAATATTTTGAATTTGCCCGGCTACATAATTCTTTTGACGGAATTCGGTTTCAATGCAGCGGAACAGTTCGGCAAAAAAGGGATCTTTATCCAGGGTATCAAAACGGGCCAGCAGGATGTCAAACGTAAAATGCGGTTTCCGCCGGTTGTCGAGGGAGCCGGAAAGCTTTAAGCCGCGGGCGTTTGGATTGGGGCAATAGTGCAGCTCGTGCGCAATCTTTCGGATTTTGTCGGTCATAGCCGGATCCTGGCACTGGTAATCGGGGTGGTTTAATACGCGGGAGACCGTTGCCGGGGACGAGCCGGAGAGTTCTGCAATTTTTTTTAACGACATCGTTACAGCAGCCCCCGTTTCTTTAAAATCCGCATTTCGATCTGGGTGAAAATGCCTTTATCGATCAGGATGCCAATTAGGATAATAACTAACATAACGGTCATTACCTGGTTGATATCCGCCAAATCGCGCCCAACCATCAGGGTATAGCCAAGTCCCATCGACGCGGACATGACTTCGCCCGACATCAGCGCGCGCCAGGCAAAGGACCAGCCTTGTTTTAAACCGGAGACGAACGCCGGAAGCGCAGCCGGAAAGATGACGCGCGCATATAATTGGAAGGAGTCCACACCCATGGTTCGGGCGGCTTTGATATAGATGGGCGGAACATTTTTGATGCCGCTTTCGATGGCTATGGCGATGCCAAAAGCCGAACCCATAACAACGACAAAGACAATGGCGCTTTCCGTAAGTCCGAACCAAAGGATAGCAAACGGAACCCAGCAAATGCTCGGAAGCGTTTGAACGCCTAAAATCAGAGGTTTTAAATTTTGTTCCAAGTAGCGGAACCGTACAATCAGGGCGCCCAGCACAATACCGATGGCAATAGAAATCACAAAGCCAATCAGGACGCGAATCAGACTGCTGGTAATGGCCGCCCATAGCGTCCCGTTAGAGGCCAGGCGGGCCAGACAGTCCAGGACTCCGGCCGGACTGGGAATGGCATAGGGTTTGGCCCAGGAAAACCAATCGCATGCCGCGGTATATAAAAGCTGCCACATTACAACCAGCGCGGCGAAAAACAGCAGGTTTCCTGCAATTTTTTTTAAGTTCATGTAGAGCTCCCTTCTTGGTCAAATTCTTCTTCTGCAAGTTTCCTGGCGCTGCGCTGCACCTGAGAGAGGATTTGCTTACGCAGTGCGATAAAGTCCGCATCCTCCAGGTTGCGTGGACGTTTTAATGGTACGGGAACAATGGTATGAATGCGTCCCGGGTTGTCCGCCATGACGACGATCCGATCTGCAAAATAGACGGCTTCTTCTACGCTGTGCGTGACATAGAGGATGGTTTTTTTGTTTTGTTCCCAAATGGCCTCCAGTTCCGCACGGAGGATATGGATGGTCTGTTTGTCCAACGCAGAAAACGGTTCGTCCATCAGTAAGAGCTTACCCTCTAAGGCAAGCGCCCTCGCCAGTGCGGTGCGCTGCTTCATACCGCCCGAGATTTGATGGATCGGGTAGTCCCTGTAATGCCATAGCTGCACCATCCGTAAATATTTTTCGGCAATTTCTTTTTGCCGGTTTTTGGAGTGGCCTGCGGCTGCGAGGCCAAACATCACGTTTTCGATGACGTTGAGCCAGGGATACAGGGCGGCTTCCTGAAACATCACAATCCGATCCGCGCCGGGTTTCGTTATCTCTTGCCCGTCTAAGACGATTTGTCCCGAAGTGGGGGTATCCAGTCCGGCGACTAAATTTAGTAACGTGGATTTTCCGCAGCCGGACGGGCCGACAATACAGATAAATTCCCCTTTTTGCACTTCCAGGGAGATGTTTTGCAGGGTTTCTTTGTCGGTGTCAGTAAAAAGCTTATTGACGGAATTCAGTTGTAAATACATCGTTTTCCTCCGGTACGTTACTGGTAAAGCCCTCGTCTTTGCTGATGTTGGCAAAGGCCATAATGGCTTCGGTGTTTAGAGTTTCCGTGGCTTCGATGCGGGAAAAGGCGCTGGCAATAATATCGGAATCGATCGCTTTGCCTGTTACGCTTTCAATTTCCGCATTGACAATCTCCTGCGACTGTTCGGGGTTATCCTGGATAAACAGCGTGGCGTCTCGATGCATATCTAAAAACTCCTGTACTAAATCGGGATGGTCGGCAAGGAAATCTCCGTTTGCGATGACCACGGCCGTAGGATAGTCACCCCCCAAAAAAAGCTCGTCATAGTCTAATAAAACCTCGGTGCTTCCTTTTTGTTCCATAATGGTTCCCCAGGGTTCCGGCACGACGGCGGCGTCGATGCTGCCGTTATCCATCAGGTTGACGATATCCGCATTGGAGCTGGCGCTGACGGAAACGTCGCCGCCTTGATCGACAGGTTTTAAGTCGTTTTCGGCTAACAGGCTTAACAGGCACAGATGCTGCGTATTGCCAAGCTGTGGGACAGCGACGTTTTTTCCTGCCAAATCCTCCACGGATGCGATATCGGAATCTTTTCGTGTCAAAAAGACGGCTCCGGCATTGGTCGCATTGGAAATGATTTTGACGTCGCCGCCGGATTTGACATTGGCATTAATGGCGGGGACGGGACCGATATAACCCAGATCGATTTCTCCTGCAAAAATCGCTTCGATTTCGGCCGGACCTGCGTTAAAGGATGTCCAGCTTACGTTGCATTGATCCGACCAGGCGGTTTCCAGCGTGCCCTGATTTTTTAGAACCAGCGCCTGCGTATGGGTGATATTTGGGAAATAAGCAATTCGTACGTTTGTTTTTTGGCCCTCTGCATCGGATTTCTGTCCGCAGGCAGAAGTCCACAGCGCCGCGATAAGCAATAAAAGCAGTGCAGAGAAATAGGCCGCGTTTTTTTTCATCTTGTCGTTCCTCCTGTTTCAAAAAATAGGGATACCAGAAGCCTGGCATCATATGTAATGATTATACTACAAATAATGGGAATGAAAATAGCAAAAATAGAAAACGTTTTCAATAAAAAAAGATTGATATATCAAATAAAAAAATTACAATATAAAAATAAATAAATAAAATTTTGATAAAAATGAAAACGTTTTCAAATTTTGCCGACCCAAAATCGGACAATATAAAAAGGATATGCAAAACCAAACGGTTTTGCATATCCTAATTGTGCGTCAAAACAGAAATTCTATTCTACTGTAACGGATTTAGCCAAATTCCGGGGCTGATCCGGATTGCATCCTTTCCCCGTGGAAGCATAGTAGGCGATCAGCTGAAAGACGACCGCCGAATGAAATACCGTAAATGCGTCCGGAACCTGTGGGAGACGGATATGTACATTGCAGATAGAAGGGTCTGTAAGGGTTTCGTCTTTACTTAACAAGATGACATAGGCGCCCCGCGCTTTGACTTCGCGAATATTGGAAATCACTTTGCGGTATACGTGTTTTTGGGAAGCAACGGCAATGACCGGGACGCCTTCGCTGATCAAGGCGATGGTGCCGTGTTTTAATTCTCCGGCGGCATATGCTTCAGCGTCCGCATATTATGCAAACGGTCTGCCAGC
>CAOJLW010000239.1 GCA_948438565.1 uncultured Lachnospiraceae bacterium
AGCCGCAAAGTCTAAGACGACGGGGGATACCCGGACGCATCTGATGGAAACAGCGAACAAATTACAACAGACGCTGAAAAATTTTGGCGTGAATGTGACCATTACAAACGTCAGCAGCGGACCTTCGGTGACACGGTATGAGATTCAGCCGGAGATGGGCGTTAAAGTTAGTAAAATCGTAAATTTGACCGACGATATTAAATTAAATCTGGCGGCGCAGGATATCCGTATGGAAGCGCCGATCCCGGGAAAAGCGGCGATAGGAATTGAAATTCCCAATAAAGAAACGGTTATGGTTATGTTCCGGGAATTAATAGAATCCAAAGAGTTTAAGGACAATACTTCTAAAATTGCCTTTGCGGCCGGTAAAGATATCGGCGGGCAGGTGGTCGTAACGGATATAGCCAAAATGCCTCATCTGTTGATTGCCGGCGCGACGGGATCCGGTAAGTCGGTCTGTATCAATACCATTATTATGAGTATTCTATACAAAGCGCATCCGGATGACGTCAAATTGATTATGATCGATCCCAAGGTCGTAGAATTAAGCGTCTATAACGGAATCCCCCATTTGTTGATTCCGGTTGTTACAGATCCAAAAAAAGCGGCGGGGGCGTTACATTGGGCGGTGATTGAAATGGAGGATCGTTATCGCAGATTTGCCGATTATGGCGTGCGGGATCTCAAAGGGTATAATGCCAAAGTATCTTCGATTGCGGATATGGAGGGCGGAGACAAGCCGGAGATTTTGCCGCAGATCGTTATTATTGTAGACGAGCTTGCAGATTTAATGATGGTCGCGTCCAATGAAGTCGAAACTGCGATCTGCCGTCTGGCACAGTTAGCCAGGGCCGCAGGACTGCATCTGATTATTGCAACACAGCGGCCTTCCGTCAATGTAATCACCGGTTTGATCAAGGCAAATATGCCGTCTCGCGTAGCGTTTGCAGTAACCTCCGGCGTTGATTCCAGGACGATTTTAGATATGGTCGGCGCGGAAAAATTGCTCGGAAAAGGGGATATGTTATTTTTTCCGCAGAATTACCAAAAGCCGCTCCGTGTACAGGGGGCCTTTGTATCAGATGATGAAGTGTCGGCTGTCGTTGAATTTTTGAAAAAGGAAAACAGCGTTGTAGAATACAGTCCGCAGATTCAGGAAAAAATAGAGCAGACAGAAAATATTTCCATGTCCATATCGGATACTTCCCGTGCTGCGGATGATAAAGATATTTTATTTCCGGAAGTTGGACGGTTTTTGATTGAAAGTGAAAAGGGTTCCATTGGCGCAATCCAGAGGAAGTTTAAGGTGGGCTTTAACCGTGCCGCCCGCATTATGGATCAGTTGGAGGAGGCCGGTCTGGTGGGCGCGGAGGAAGGAACGAAGCCAAGAAAGATCTTAATGTCCCAGGAAGAATTTGAGAGATATTTAGAAGAATGTGGTTAGGAGGATGGCAGAATGAAAACAGATATTGAAATAGCGCAGGAGGCGACGCTTGCGCCGATTCAGGAAGTGGCTGCAAAGCTGGATATTCACGAGGAGGATTTGGAACTCTATGGAAGGTATAAGGCCAAATTTTCAGACGGATTGCTAAAGGCCATCCAAGAAAGGCCGGACGGGAAGCTGGTTTTGGTCACCGCCATTAACCCGACCCCGGCGGGGGAAGGGAAAACGACGACCAGCATAGGGTTGGGACAGGCCTTAGGACGTCTTGGCAAAAAAGCGGCGCTTGCCTTGCGGGAGCCTTCCCTTGGCCCTTGTTTTGGCATCAAAGGCGGCGCTGCCGGAGGAGGTATGGCGCAGGTGGTTCCGATGGAGGATTTGAATCTGCACTTTACCGGGGATTTTCATGCCATCACATCGGCCAATAACCTGTTGTCGGCGTTATTGGACAACCATATACAACAGGGCAATGAACTTCGGATAGATCCGCGTCAGATTATATGGAAACGTTGCCTGGATATGAATGACCGTGCGCTGCGAAATATCGTGGTCGGCCTTGGCACAAAAATGGACGGTATGGTCAGAGAAGATCATTTTGTTATCACCGTGGCTTCCGAGATTATGGCGATTCTCTGTCTGGCCGAGGATATGCAGGATCTAAAACGGCGGCTGGCTAAAATTATTGTCGCCTATACCTTTGACGGGAAGCCGGTGACGGCCGAGGATTTGCAGGCGACCGGGGCAATGGCCGCGCTGTTAAAGGATGCTCTAAAGCCGAATCTGATCCAGACGTTAGAACACACTCCGGCGATTGTCCATGGCGGTCCGTTTGCCAATATTGCCCATGGCTGCAACAGTATCCGGGCGACAAAAGCCGGATTAAAGCTGGCGGATATCGTCGTAACCGAAGCCGGGTTCGGGGCGGACCTTGGCGCGGAAAAGTTCTTTGATATCAAATGCCGCAAAGCGGGACTGCATCCGGATTGTGTTGTTTTAGTCGCAACGATCCGGGCTTTAAAATACAATGGCGGAGTGCCAAAGGCGGAACTGGTAAACGAGGATTTGGACGCTTTAAAACGAGGCATTGTAAATCTGGAAAAACATATCGAAAATTTACAGAAATACCGGGTTCCGATCGTCGTAACGCTCAATGCGTTTATGACGGACACTAATGCGGAAACGGATTATGTGGAGGCGTTTTGCAAAGAGCGCGGCTGTGCCTTTGCCTTGTCTGAAGTCTGGGAAAAAGGCGGGGAAGGCGGCCTTGCTCTGGCCAATCAGGTGCTCTTGGCATTGGAGCGCGATGAAAGCGATTTCACCCCCCTCTATCCGGACGAAGCGGGATTGGAGGAAAAAATTGAAACGATTGCAAAAGAAATTTACGGCGCAGAGGGCGTTACATACAGTCCGGCCGCCAAAAAAGAGTTGGATCGGATTACCAGAAACGGCATGGCGCATTTTCCGGTCTGTATCGCCAAAACGCAGTATTCGCTGTCCGATGACCCTAATCGTCTGGGACGCCCGTCCGGTTTTACAGTCAATGTCCGGGAAGTCTATGCGTCTGCCGGAGCGGGATTTGTCGTTGCCATTTTAGGTGCGATGATGACCATGCCGGGATTGCCAAAAATCCCGGCTGCAAATCATATTGACGTAGACGACGACGGCTGCATCCGAGGGTTATTTTAATGATAGAGCCACAAAGGAGGATATATGGCAAAGATTATTGATGGCAAAAAGATTTCAGCAGAAATAAAAGAAGAATTAAAAGAACAGGTAGAGCAGTTAAAAGAGGCCGGCGTAGAAGGCACGCTCGCTGTGATCCAGGTAGGAGACGATCCGGCGTCCGGCGTCTATGTCCGCAATAAAAAGAAGGCCTGCGCTTACATTGGCATTCATTCCAAATCTTTTGAATTGCCGGAAGAGACGACGCAAAAAGAGCTTTTGGATTTGATTGCGGATCTCAATGCAGACGCTTCGGTCAACGGCATTTTAGTGCAGCTTCCGGTTCCGGCGCATATTGATGAAAAAACGGTCATTAACGCGATTTCTCCCAATAAAGACGTCGATGGTTTTCATCCGGAAAGCGTCGGTTCCCTGACAATTGGGCAGCCGGGATTTGTTTCCTGCACTCCGGCGGGGATTATTGAGCTATGCAGGCGTTCCAAAGTAGAAATGGACGGGAAGCATTGCGTGATCGTTGGCAGGAGCAATATTGTCGGGAAGCCGATGGCGCTTTTAATGTTGCGTGAAAACGCCACGGTGACCGTAACGCATTCCCATACCAAAAATCTAAAGGAAATTTGCAGCAGCGCGGATATTTTAATTGTAGCAATCGGCAAAAAAGAATTTATTACCGGAGATTATATCAAGCCTGGCGCCGTAGTCATTGACGTCGGCATCCACAGGGATGAAAACAACCAATTGTCCGGCGACGTCAATTATGAGCAGGCA
>CAOJLW010000240.1 GCA_948438565.1 uncultured Lachnospiraceae bacterium
TTATCCGTCAGATTGAAGCGGAAGTGGAGGAAGGGTGTTTGATTTTTGAGCTTCCCTATGTGGATTGGCCGACAGGAGGAGCTTACCGGATGTTGGCCGGCTATCTGGAATCGGAAAAGCTGCGCTGGAGCTTTGGCGCCATGCAGGGAAGGCCGGAAGCGCTCTGGCAGGCCCAAGTGGCGGCCTCCGACGTCGATACGATGTTAAATACCCTGTCCGAAAGCGGCTATGGCGGGATTTATCTGGATATGCCGATTTATACCCAAAAAATCGGCGATCCGACTGCCGCGGAAACTCTCTGCGCCGAGCTGACCGAAAAGCTTGGAGTGTCGCCGATGGTCAGTGAAAATGGGGAATTGTATTTTTGGACGATGGAAGATTTTTAGGGGGATGGAGATGCAGGATGATTGTTATCGGGATGCGGTTTGCATAATTAATTTGCCAAAACCCCGCTTTTGATGTATGATGACTACAATATGAATAATACTATAAAGGATACAGGAGGTTGAACCATGACAAAAACAGCACTGATTATGGCGGGCGGCCGCGGGGAGCGTTTTTGGCCGAAAAGCCGTCGGGATTTCCCCAAGCAGTTCCTGTCCCTGACGGATGACGGCAAGACGATGATTCAGTTGACCGTGGAGCGCATCCGTCCGTTGGTGGAATTGGAAGATATCTATATATCCACCAACCAAGATTATAAGCGTCTTGTATTAGAGCAGCTGCCCGGGATCCCGGAGGAGAATATTCTCTGCGAGCCGGTTGGGCGCAATACGGCGCCCTGCATCGGTTTAGGCGCCGTGCATATTTCCAAAAAATATGACGATGCCATTATGATGGTGCTGCCTTCTGATCACTTGATCAAATACAATAAAATGTTTCTCAATACGCTAAAGAGCGGCTGTGAGATTGCCGAAAAAGGCGAGAATCTGGTGACGATCGGCATTACGCCGGACTATCCGGAGACCGGATACGGCTATATCAAATTTAATCCGGACGAGACGGACGGCCATGCCTATGCCGTGGAGCGTTTTGTCGAAAAGCCAAGCCTGGAAGTGGCGAAGGAATATTTGGCTACTGAGGAATACCTTTGGAACAGCGGAATGTTTATGTGGAAGGTGTCTACCATCCTGTCCAATATCCGGCAATTTTTGCCGGAGACGTACGAGGGTCTTATGTCGATCCGGGAGAGTATCGGCACGGAGCAGCAGGACGCCGTACTGGAAAAGATATTTGCCGGTTTTGAGTCCGTGTCCATAGATTATGGGATTATGGAAAAAGCCGGACATATCTACATCCTGCCGGGGACATTTGGCTGGGATGACGTAGGGAGCTGGCTGGCTGTCGGCAGGATTAAAAAATCCAATGAGAATGGAAACGTCGTAGATGGGAATATTATTACGATAAACAGTAAAAATAATATTATCCAGGGGGGCGGGAAATTAATCGCCACGATTGGCATAGAGGATTTGATTATCGTCGATACCGACGACGCCACTTTAATCTGTGATAAAGGCAGTGCGGCGGATATTAAGAAAGTTTTAGAAAATCTTAAGATCTGTAACCGTGATGAATATATTTAATGAAAAATATAAATGATAAAGGAGAAAAAAGATGAAAAAAGCGTTGATAACCGGTGTGACAGGACAGGACGGATCGTACCTGGCGGAACTCTTATTGGAAAAAGGATATGAAGTATATGGAATTATGCGTAGAAAAAGCGTTGTGGATTACGGCAACGTAGAGCATATCAAAGATAAAATCCATTTTATCTATGCCGATATGACGGATTTGGTATCTCTGGTGAACGCGATGCGTATTTCACAGGCGGATGAAGTCTATAATCTGGCCGCGCAGTCGTTTGTGGCTACAAGCTGGGAACAGCCAATTGCAACGGCGGATATTGACGCAATCGGCGTTACCAATATGTTGGAAGCCATCCGTACGGTAAAACCGGAAGCGCATTTTTATCAGGCGGCGACTTCTGAGATGTTTGGCAAGGTACAGGAAATGCCGCAGACGGAAAATACGCCGTTCTACCCGAGGAGTCCCTATGGAGTGGCCAAGCTGTATGGTTTTTGGATTACCAAGAATTACCGTGAGAGCTTTGATATGTTTGCCTGCAGCGGCATCCTGTTTAACCATGAAAGCGAGCGGAGGGGAAAGGAATTTGTGACACGTAAGATTACGTACGCCGTAGCCCGTATCAAACAAGGGGTGCAGGATCATATCGAATTGGGGAATCTGGATTCCAAACGCGACTGGGGTCACGCCAAGGATTATGTCCATGCCATGTGGATGCTTTTGCAGAATGACAAGCCGGAGGATTATGTAATTGCCACCAACGAGACGCGGACAGTCCGCGAATTTGTCGAGACGGCGTTTCACCATGTAGGCATTGAAATTGCCTGGGAAGGAGAAGGCGTACAGGAAGTCGGCAAGGATAAAGCGACTGGAAAAGTTCTTGTCAAAGTCAATCCGGAATTTTTCCGTCCGGCGGAGGTCGAGGTACTGCTGGGCAATCCGGCAAAGGCCGAGAAAGAGCTGGGGTGGAAGCGGGAAATTTCTTTTGCGCAGCTTGTGGAGCGAATGGTAGCCAACGATATGGAAATTGTGGCAAAAGAGATAAAAGCAGAGAATTTATAAAGGATCCGAACGGCATACGATAGAAAACAGAGGGTGTATTTTTCGCATAATGGAAAAGCACCCTTTCTGTAATTATACAATAAGGCAGGTATGGAAATGAAATCATTAATTATTGGGGGCGCGGGTTTTGTAGGGGATTATTTAACCCGCCATTTACAGGAGCTCGGCCATCAGGTCAGCGTAACGAAAATGCCGCATGAGGTAATTGATATCCCAGGGACAGTCGTCTATGACCTGGATATATTAGAAAAAGACAGTATTGTGGCTTTGCTGCAAACCGTGCGTCCGGATTATATTTTTCACCTTGCGGCGCAAAGCTCAGTCGCATTGTCCTGGAAAAATCCGCAGTTGACGATCGACGTCAATATCAAAGGCAGTATCAATCTTTTGGAGGCTTTGCGGGAATGGGAGGGAGCGCCCAGGGTTCTTATGATAGGTTCCGGAGAAGAATACGGCCATATTCGTCCCGAAGAAACGCCCGTTATGGAAACTAATCCGCCCAGGCCAGGCAATATCTATGCGGCGACGAAAGCTTGCCAGAATATGTTTGGCAAGATTTATGCGGATGCTTACGGCATTCAGGTGATGATGGTGCGAGCCTTTAATCATATTGGCCCCAACCAGGCGCCGTTGTTTGTCGTCGCCGATTTTTGCAAACAGACCGCAGAGATTGAGGCAGGCCGGCAGGAAGCCGTGTTGAAAGTAGGCAATTTGAGCGCGCAGCGTGACTTTACGGATGTGCGCGATGTGGTGAAGGCATACGCCCTGCTGGCAGAAAAAGGGCAGGCAGGGGAAACTTATAATATTGGGAGCGGTCATGCCATTGCCATAGAGGATATTTTACAGATGATTTTATCAATGTCAAAAGCAGACATCAAAGTGGTCAAAGATCCGTCCAAACTCCGCCCGATCGATGTGCCGACCATTGAAGCAGGCACAAAAAAGGTCTATGAAGCGACAGGCTGGATTCCGCAGATTCCATTGGAACAGACGATTCAGGAGACATTGGATTATTGGAGGAGGAAAAATTAAAGTACTTTATGAGTGATGAAATATTATTTTTAGATCCGGTATTTACCCATAATATCTGGGGTGGGACAAGGTTAAGGACGGAATTTGGCTATACGGTGGAAGGGGATGATATCGGAGAATGCTGGGGTATTTGCGCCCATGAAAAGGGCGATTGTACCATTGCAGGCGGACGGTATAACGGGAAACGGCTATCGGAATTGTGGCGAGAACA
>CAOJLW010000241.1 GCA_948438565.1 uncultured Lachnospiraceae bacterium
TGCGTTTAATAACCTTTCCGATGCCGGGTCTGCGGCAGTGACTCTGGCCGGTTTTAAGCTTGCAGGAGCCAAACCGGATACGGAGCATCCGTTTGGACATGGTCGAATGGAATATCTGACAGGTCTTGTAGTGGCGGCTGCGATTTTGTTTATGGCCTTTGAACTGATCAAAGATTCCATAGGAAAGATTCTGCATCCGGAGCCAAGCGGTTTTCGTCCGGTTTATGTTTTGGTCTTGGTGGCGTCTATCCTGGTGAAGCTGTATATGTCCCATTATAACCGCGTGGTTGGCAGGCAGATTGCTTCGGCTGCGATGCACGCGACGGCAACGGACAGTTTAAGCGACGCTTTGGCTACGACCGTCGTTCTGGCTTCCACATTGATTGGACATTTTACGGGATTGCGCGTGGATGGGTATTGCGGCCTGTTGGTCGGCTTATTTATTTTTTATGCCGGTGTAAAAGCGGCGCAGGAAACGTTAAATCCGTTGCTTGGGCAGCCGCCGACCGAGGAATTGGTCAATCAGATTTCCGGGATTGTAATGGCGCACAAGGGGGTTATGGGGATTCACGATCTGGTCGTGCATGACTATGGGCCCGGACGTCAGATGATTTCTCTTCATACCGAGGTTCCGGCGGAGGCCAATATTCTGGAAATTCATGATATGATCGATCGAATTGAAGCGGAATTAAAGCAAAAGCTGTATTGTGATGCGGTCATACACATGGATCCGATTGTGACGGACGAACAGACGGAGAGGATGCGAAAAAAACTGGCGGGGATTGTTGTTGCCGCCGGGGAAAATTTTTCGATGCATGATTTCCGGATGGTGCCGGGGAATACGCATACGAATTTGATTTTTGATGTAGCTGTTCCGTTTGCCAATCAATACAGTGATGCGGAAGTGGCCGCAGAAATTCAAAAGCTGGCCAGAGGAAAGCTGCCCGAAGGTTACTTTTTAAAGATACAGATAGACAGAGTTTAGAGGAGACGGATGGAAAAAAATTTATTGTTTATTCAGGGAATATATGACACGATCGATTTATTTACGGAGGCTTTTGCAGAGGCTTTTACACAGTTAGGGTGCAATTGCCATATCCTGAATATTCGGGACGAAGCGTATGCGATGGCGTCTCTCAAACGAATTTTGGAGGAAGAGACGTTGGATGGGATTCTGACGTTTAACAATATTGGCTACAACCTTTCTTTTTCCAATGAAGGGAATATCTGGGATCTCCATGGGATTCCCTATTTTAATATTTTGATGGATCATCCGTTCCACTATGCGCGTCCCTTAGAGCGCGCGCCTAAGACATCGGTCGTATTTTGTACGGACAAAAATCATGTAAGTTTTTTGCGTCGGTTTTATCTCAATCTAAAACAAGTGGATTTTTTGCCGCACGCAGGTATGGAAGCTGATATAACAAAAAAAACACAGGCCGGGACTTGTCATTTATGCACACAGTCAGACGCGCCCCATCCGACGATGGAGGAACGCCCAATTGACGTATTGTATGCAGGCGGCCTGTCGAAATACGTTGCAGAAGGGTTAATACCGGATTTGGGGGAAATTCATGCGTTTGACGCGTTTACATTGACGCAGGAAGTTCTGGCCGATTTAATCCGACATCCGGATAAGACGACGGAATCTGCGATTGAAGAATATCTGCTGTCAATTGGCAGACAGTATGCGGATCCGGAATTAAATCATTGGATTACAACGCTGCGTTTCATTGATTCCTATGCCACCTCCTTTTTTCGCGAGCAATCCGTGCGCCTTTTGGTTGAGAATGGGATTCGGACGACGGTGTTTGGCGGCGGCTGGGATCAATGCGAATGGGCGGAAAATCCCAATTTGATTTATGGAGGGAAAGTGCTTGCTCCACAGATCCTCGAGCTGATGAATCACAGTAAGATCGTGCTGAATACGATGACATGGTACAAAAATGGCATTCATGACCGCATTATCAATGGTATGCTGGCGAAAGCCGTCGTGGTGACGGATGGATCTGGATATCTAAAGGAAGCGTTTTCAAAAGAGGACAGATGTCTTGCGTCGTTTGAACTGCCAGAGATATCGTGTCTGCCGGAGTTGGTACAGGAACTTTTGGATCATCCGCAGGAGCTGTCCCGGATAGCGGAAAACGGCTATCGCTATGCAAAAGCGGGGCATACGTGGCTTGCGCGCGCTAAATATATCTATGAAGCCTACTTAACGGGCGAAAAAAAAGCTGTCTAGGAGCTGTCCCAGACAGTTTTTTCTGATTTAACAAAAATGATCGAGCATCATGCCGGAATATAAAGACGTATGATAAGGCGAGGGATAATTGGCTCCCGGCCGTTTATATGTAATAATGGTTTTATCTACATATTGGATTGGGTCAATCGAAGCATTGCTGGCTTTAATGGACAGTGCATTTTTAAACGAATTCATAACGGCAAACGTATTTTTGATATTGTCGTTTTCAATCGTATCGGCCAGTAGGTTCCGATCGATGGAGATGGCGCCTTGCTGATCGACGACCATTCCAATGGATTCCAGATCTTGTTTGTGAGCATAGGATACGCTCTTTAAATCGCGCAACAAGCGATTGCCCTGCTGGCTGTCTGCGTAACGCGTCCCAGTGTGGATAAAGCCGTTATAGGCGTCCACAAGCTCTTGCAGATTATCGGCTACTGCGTCTACGCTTGTTTTAAAGCCGATCTGCGAAGGCGTATCTTCCGGACTGATGCCATGCAGCGTCACTTCAAATGCTTTATTAATGGTAAAAGTATTGGAATAAGAAGAATGCTCTATGCCATTTAACAGGAAAGAAGAATTTGCTGCCGGGGACGTTATCACATTGATGCCGAGAGTATCCATAGCTTCTATGGATGATTCCGAAGCTTTGGGGTTGATCGTGAATAGTTCGGTTTCATTTGCGCTGAGGCCGGTCTGTTTGGATGTGAGCTTTAAGGCGCTATGTCCGTTTTCATCGGAAATCACCTCTGCCGTAAGACCGACGCCAGAAGAGTTGATCAGTCTGGACAATTTTTCCTGAATGGAAAGATTGGTGTCGTCCGGGTTGACTGTGTACTGGAATTCATAGGAATTGGCCGTTGTAAGCAGATCAAAAGCATATTCACCAGGCGCAAGATCCAACGAGCGTTCCTCTAAGAAGTTGCCAAAATTGGATTGCGGGGTTGCTAAGCGCCGTACTTCAATATCATAATTTTGGGAGGAATCCGTATCGCTTATGCCGCCGATGTATGCGGCGCTTACGATTTCTTCATCCGAAGTCGTGGCGACTTTCTTTTGAAAAGCGCTTTCTAAGCCTTCGCCAGTGTCAGATAAAGACGATATGACATTTTTTACTTGACGGGCATTTTCTTTAATGTCGATTAAAAATTTGGGAATGTCCGCATTGTTTTTGATCTTATAGAGAGGCGATTCTTTGTTGATATTAACGATGCTGTTGTATACCTGACGGAGCTCGCTTTTTTTATGGGTATCATAGCGGGTGGTTCCGTATTTACCGTATACATCTAAATAATAATGATAGGCTTTGGTTGAGTTTGTAATGGGAGTCAAAAAATATCCCCCTCCTTTCTTCCTTGAAATTTGCGCTGTGCGCCGGGGTATTATAAATCCATTTATAATAATTGAACGTAAAACAAGACAATCCCTCGTCTATAATATCCTCTTGTTTTTTATATCGAACAAAACGACGAAATACATAAGAGATAGATTGAGATTTTTAGTAAAAATTTTTCCTGCCATTTTGTCATGGAAGCATTTGCAGGATTTTATTTTCTATGGTATAATAAAAAACAATTTTAATGTTTTCATAGGTAATTGCGAAACAAGTTCAAAATCTTGATTCCAATAGGGTAAAGGCCCGG
>CAOJLW010000242.1 GCA_948438565.1 uncultured Lachnospiraceae bacterium
ATCCCGTTCTGTTCAGATCAATAACGGCGCCGTAATTGAAGGTTTCTGTTCACAGTGTTATGCTGAGGTTGATGTCCAGGGACTTTTTGATGAAAAGAAAGGGAATTAATCTATGAAGCGGGTTTTATTGAAATTAAGCGGAGAAGCATTGGCCGGCGAAAAAAAACAGGGGTTTGATGAACCTACGGTGCTTAAGGTGGCGCGTCAGGTCAAAGAATTGACCGATCGTCAGATACAGGTAGGGGTCGTGATTGGCGGCGGCAATTTTTGGCGCGGACGTACCAGCGAGCATATGGATCGTACGAAAGCAGATCAGATTGGAATGCTTGCAACCGTGATGAACTGTATTTATGTGTCTGAGATGTTCCGTTCTGTGGGGATGATGACGCAGGTGTTGACGCCATTTTCGTGCGGGTCAATGACCAAGCTGTTTTCAAAAGACCGCGCAAATAAATATTTTGCACATAATATGGTTGTGTTTTTTGCAGGAGGAACCGGGCATCCGTATTTTTCCACAGATACGGCAACGGCGCTGCGGGCGGTGGAGATTGAAGCGGACGGCATTCTTTTGGCCAAAGCGGTCGATGGCGTCTATGATCAAGATCCAAAAGTAAATCCGAATGCAAAACGTTATGACAGTATTTCGATTGAGGAGGTCATTGCCAAGAAGCTGGCAGTGGTAGACATGACGGCGTCCATTATGTGTATGGAAAATAAAATGCCTATGTATGTATTTGCCTTGAATGAAGAGAATAGTATAGTAAAGGCGATATCCGGCAATTTCAATGGGACAAAGGTAACGGTATAGTTGAGGGAGGATTAAGTATGGATGCGAGGCTAGAGCCATTTGAAATAAAAATGCAAAAAACGTTAAAAAATCTGGAAGAAGAATATGGAGCTATTCGGGCGGGCCGTGCAAATCCGCACGTATTGGATAAGTTAAAAGTGGACTATTATGGGACGCCAACGCCCATCCAGTCCGTTGCCAATGTCAGTGTGCCGGAACCAAGGATGATTCAGATCCAACCGTGGGAAGCATCCATGGTCAAAGTGATTGAAAAGGCAATTCTGACTTCTGAGCTTGGTATCAATCCAAGTAACGACGGCAGCGTGATCAGGCTGGTCTTTCCGGAATTGACCGAGGAGCGCAGAAAAGAACTCGCCAAGGAGATTAAGAAAAAAGGGGAGAATGCAAAGGTTGCAGTCCGTAATATCCGCCGTGACGCCAACGACACATTTAAGAAATTGGCAAAAGAGGATGTGTCGAAGGATGAGATTAAAGATCTGGAAGACGCTGCACAGAAGATGACGGATAAGTATATTACACAGGTGGATAAAGCGGTAGAATCCAAAACGAAAGAGATTTTGACTGTTTGATGTTGGATAGGCGTGGGGACATTGCGGAATGCGTGTCCCCTTTTTCACCGAAAAAAGGAGAATCGGAACCTATGATACCAAATCATGTGGCAATTATTTTAGATGGAAATGGCAGATGGGCCAAGTCAAAAGGGATGCCTAGGAACTATGGACATACGATCGGGGCAAAAAATGTAGAGACGATCTGTAAGGCGGCGTATGATATGGGGATTCAATATTTGACGCTGTATGCTTTTTCAACGGAAAACTGGAACAGGCCGGAGGGGGAAGTGGCTGCGTTGATGCGCCTGTTGGATTCCTATTTAAAAAACTGTCTGCGGACTGCCAAAAAAAATAATATGCGCGTCCGTGTAATTGGGGATATTTCCCGTTTGGATGAGAAGTTCAGAAATCATATCAAAGAGCTGGAGGCGGCTTCTGCGGTTTATAACGGACTCAATCTGCAAATTGCGATTAATTACGGGAGCAGAGATGAAATGCTGCGGGCCATGAAAAAAATGCTGCGGGCATACGATGCAGGGGATTTTCTGCCGGAGGAACTGGATGACGTAAAGTTTGCTTCGTATCTGGATACGGCAGGGATACCGGATCCGGATTTGCTTATCCGCACCAGCGGAGAGCTGCGTTTGTCCAATTATCTGCTTTGGCAGTTGGCATACAGCGAATTTTATTTTACGGATACTCCATGGCCGGATTTTCATGAGAGGGAATTAAAACAGGCAGTTGAGGCATATAGTGCCAGAGATAGGCGTTATGGAGGTATCCGGGAGAAAGAGGATGTAAATGTTTAAAACAAGGTTGTTGAGCGGGATAATCCTGGTGGCCCTTGCGTTGTTGTTGGTGACGGCGGGCGGTGAAATTCTATTGGGCGTTCTTTTGCTGGTTTCTTTGATCGGTATGTTTGAATTGTACCGTATTGTAGGGATAGAAAGGCGCGCGGCAGGGATAGCCGGATATTTGGCCGCTATGGTATTTTATGCAAATTTATGGCGTTCGTTTATACCGGATTCCATGGTGTTCGTACTGGGGACATTCATTCTTTTGATGTTTGTCTATGTGTTTGCATATCCGAATTTTCAGACGCAGCAGATGCTAATGGCTTTTTTTGGCGTTTTTTATGTGGCCGTGATGCTTGCCGGCGTATATCAGACTCGGATGTTGGAGCGGGGAATCTATATAGTATGGCTGATCTTTTTGTGTTCCTGGGGATGCGATACCTGCGCATATTGTGTGGGCGTTTTGTTTGGCAAGCATAAGATGTCGCCCAAGTTAAGTCCCAAAAAATCCATAGAAGGCGCCATAGGCGGCGTAGTGGGCAGTATGCTGCTGACGCTGTTGTATGCCTGGGTTTTTCGTGAGCCGATGCGGATAGATACCAGAGAAATCCTGCTGTTGGCGGGCATTGGCGGTCTTGGCGCGTTGATTTCGATGATTGGGGATCTGACGGCTTCCGCAATTAAGCGCAATTACAACATCAAGGACTATGGCAATCTGATTCCGGGGCATGGCGGAATTTTAGACAGATTTGACAGTGTGATATTTACGGCGCCGATAATCTATTATCTGGCGGCCTTTCTGATATAGCATAGAAGCGGGGAGATGGGGTCGATGCAAAAGAGAATAGCAATTTTGGGTTCCACAGGATCGATTGGAACGCAGACATTGGACATTGTAAGGCGAGAGCAGGATCTGTGTGTGACGGCGCTGGCGGCAGGGCGCAATACGGATTTACTCGAACAGCAGATACGGGAATTTCGGCCAAAGGTTGCCGCTGTTTGGGAGGAAAAGGCGGCGCGGGATTTACGTGTGCGGACGGCGGATTTGGATGTTGCGATCGTATCCGGTATGGACGGTCTGTTGGCAGCGGCTACAGAGCCAGAAGCGGAGATGGTAGTGACGGCCATTGTGGGTATGCTGGGAATACGTCCGACGATGGCTGCCATACAGGCAGGCAAGGCGATTGCGCTTGCCAATAAAGAGACGCTGGTGACTGCCGGACATCTGATTATGCCGTTGGCAAAGGAGACGGGCGTGCCAATACTTCCGGTGGACAGTGAGCACAGCGCCATTTTTCAGGCGATGCAGGGGGAAGATTCCAATGCAATCCATAAGATTATTCTGACGGCGTCGGGAGGCCCGTTTCGCGGTAAGACGGCGCAGGAATTAAAAACGGTGCGTCGCGAGGACGCATTGAAGCATCCGAATTGGACGATGGGGCAAAAGATTACGATTGATTCCGCCACATTGGTCAATAAAGGATTGGAAGTCATGGAGGCCAAATGGCTTTTTGGCGTGGAATTGGAGCAAATCCAGGTGACGGTGCACCCGCAGAGTGTGATCCATTCCGCCGTGGAATTTGAGGATGGAGCAATGATTGCGCAGATGGGGACGCCGGATATGCGTCTGCCGATCCAGTATGCGCTGTATTATCCGAAACGCCGCGGTCTAAACGGGAAGCGTCTGGATTTGTTTGCGTTAGGCAGCCTGACCTTTGAGCG
>CAOJLW010000243.1 GCA_948438565.1 uncultured Lachnospiraceae bacterium
AACAGCGAAAAATGGGACATATGCTGACATATTAAAAGTAGATTATAAAAAGGAGGATTTCATAATTATGAATACGTTTGAAGGAAATGTCGTAGCAAAAAATCTAAGAGTTGGAATAGTTGTAGCTAGGTTTAATGATTTTATTACCTCAAAATTATTGGGGGGAGCAATTGACTGTCTGAAACGGCATGATGTGGACGATAAGAGCATTGATGTGGCATGGGTGCCGGGGGCGTTTGAAATTCCGCTGATTGCCCAGACAATGGCGAAAAGTGGAAAATACGATGCGGTTCTTTGTTTGGGAGCCGTTATCCGCGGAGCGACGTCGCACTATGATTATGTATGCAACGAGGTATCCAAAGGAATTGCCCAGGTATCCATGCAGACGGGCGTGCCGGTAATGTTTGGGGTTTTAACAACCGACAATATTGAGCAGGCGATTGAGCGCGCCGGGAGCAAAGCTGGCAATAAAGGATACGATTGCGCAGCCGGCGCGATTGAAATGGTCAATCTGCTTCGGGAAATTCAAAAATAATACTGTATTTCCAAAATAAGTCTGCTATAATAGGTTATACAATAATACTTAAAAAGGAGTGGGATGTATTATGACAAAACCAGTGTTAGTTGTTATGGCAGCGGGGATGGGGAGCCGTTACGGCGGACTAAAGCAGATGGATCCAATGGATGACGCAGGTCATGTGATTTTGGACTTTTCTGTGTACGACGCCATGTTGGCAGGCTTTGAAAAAGTGATTTTTATCATTAAGAGGGAAAATGAAGCTGTTTTTAAAGAATGTGTCGGCGACCGGATTGCAAAACGTATGCAGGTGGAATATGCCTATCAGGAGCTTACGGCATTACCGGAAGGCTTTAACGTTCCAGAAGGAAGGCAAAAGCCTTTCGGCACAGGCCATGCGGTATTAAGCTGCAAGGATCTGATTGACGGCCCGTTTGCAGTAATCAATGCGGATGATTTTTATGGCCGTCATGCATATAGCATGATTTATAATTATCTGAGCGGCTTAAAAGAATCGGAGCATTATCAGTATGTGATGGTTGGATACCTGGTGGAAAATACGCTTACAGAAAACGGCCATGTGGCGCGCGGCGTCTGTAAAGTGGATGATTTCGGACATTTAGAAGATATTCATGAGCGTACGCGTATTGAAATGCGGGGGCAGGAAACGGCCTACACGGAGGATGAAGGCGCCACCTGGGTGACAATTCCGGAAAAAAGCATTGTTTCTATGAATATGTGGGGTTTTGAGAAAAACCTGATGGACGAGCTGGAGGGCCGTTTTGCCAAATTTTTAGAGGCGAATTTATCAAACAACCCGTTGAAATGTGAATTTTTCCTTCCATCTGTCGTAGGGGAGCTGATGGAAGAAAAGAAAGCTGAAGTTACGGTGTTAAAATCCGAAGACCGCTGGTATGGAGTTACATACAAAGAGGATAAAGAAGCCGTGATGCAGGCAATCGCCGATTTTAAAGCACAGGGCATTTATCCGAAATATTTGTGGAAAGAATAAGGGGGAGCATACGATGGAGAAGAAAGAGATTTTAAGCCAGTTTCAGGTAACAGGGGATATGAAATCGGTAGAACCGTATGGAAGCGGGCATATTAACCATACGTTCTTGGCCAAGACGGAAGACGGCGCAAAATATATTTTGCAGGGCATCAATACATCTATTTTTCAGGATGTGGAAGGGTTGATGGAGAATGTTTTAAACGTGACGGCCTATTTGCGTAAGGAAATTATCCGTATGGGGGGGGATCCGGCGCGGGAGACGTTAAATGTAATCCTGACGCAGGATGGCAAATCCTACTATACGGATCCGGACGGAGCCAAATGGCGTGTCTACGAATTCATTGAAAGAGCCAGGACGTTTGACGCGGTGGAGAGCAAAGAAGACTTTTACCAAAGCGCGCTGGCGTTTGGCAAATTTCAGGCTATGCTTGCGGATTATCCGGCGGACACCCTGCATGAGACGATTCCCAATTTCCACAATACGGCGAAGCGATATCAGGATTTTGAAAAAGCCGTGGAAGAGGACGTGTGCAAAAGAGCGGATGAGGTGCAGCAGGAGATTGCGTTTATCCGCGCCAGAAGCAAAGAAATGTCTCAGCTTCATGAGATGCTGGCTAAGGGTGAGCTTCCGCTGCGCGTCACGCATAATGACACCAAGCTCAATAACATTATGATTGACGAAACGACGCATCAGGCCATCTGCGTAATTGATTTGGATACGGTGATGCCGGGACTTTCTGTGCATGACTTTGGCGACGCCATCCGTTTTGGCGCAAATACGGCTGCGGAGGATGAGCCGGACGTATCGAAAGTATCGCTGTCCCTGGAACTGTTTGAAATCTATGTTAACGGATTTTTAAAAGGCTGTGAGGGAAGACTGACGCAGGCGGAGATTGCAATGCTCCCAATGGGCGCTAAGATGATGACGATTGAATGCGGGATGCGTTTTTTGGCCGATTACTTACAAGGCGATATCTATTTTAAAACCGCGAGGGAAAAACATAATCTGGAACGCTGCCGGACACAGCTTGCTCTGGTGGCGGATATGGAGAATAAGTGGCAGCAGATGTGCGCGCTATGCAAATAGCAGCGGGTGATAAGGACTGTTAAGCGCAGGGCAGCAATCAATGGAGTGGAAATTGACAGCCGTCCATAGATAATGTTAAAATGTCTCACAGAAAAAAGAGGAGTGGAGGTATTTTTGTGCCAAAAAGAACAGATATACACAAAGTTTTAATTATAGGATCAGGGCCAATTATCATTGGACAGGCATGTGAATTTGACTATTCGGGGACGCAGGCATGCAAAGCTTTAAAAAAGCTCGGATATGAAATTGTCCTTGTCAATTCCAATCCTGCAACTATTATGACCGACCCGGAAACGGCGGACGTGACGTATATTGAACCGTTGAACGCACAGCGTTTAGAGCAGATTATTGCCAAGGAGCGTCCGGATGCGCTGCTTCCCAATCTGGGCGGACAGTCGGGCCTGAATCTGTGCGCCGAGCTGCATAAAGCAGGTATTTTAGATAAATATCAGGTTCAGGTGATCGGCGTCCAGGTGGACGCGATTGAACGCGGCGAGGATCGGATAGCGTTTAAACGAACAATGGATCAACTGGGGATTGAAATGGCCCGGAGCGAAGTGGCGTATTCTGTCGAGGAAGCGCTCTTGATTGCAGATTCCCTTGGCTATCCGGTTGTGCTGCGCCCGGCTTATACAATGGGCGGCGCCGGAGGCGGTCTAGTCTATAACCGGGAGGAATTAAAGACGGTTTGCGCAAGAGGACTGCAGGCCAGTCTGGTTGGCCAGGTGTTGGTAGAAGAGTCCGTGCTTGGTTGGGAGGAGCTTGAGCTTGAAGTGGTGCGTGATGCGGATAATAATATCATCACGGTGTGCTTCATTGAAAACATCGATCCCTTGGGCGTGCATACGGGGGACTCCTTTTGTTCCGCGCCGATGCTGACGATTTCTGAGGAATGTCAAAAGCGTTTACAGGAGCAGGCCTACAAGATCGTAGAGTCTGTTCAGGTTATCGGCGGGACGAATGTGCAGTTTGCCCATGATCCGGCGACCGATCGTATCATTGTCATTGAGATTAACCCCCGTACCTCCCGTTCCTCGGCGCTGGCGTCAAAGGCCACTGGGTTTCCGATTGCGCTGGTATCCGCTATGCTGGCAACGGGTCTGACCTTAAAGGACATTCCCTGCGGTAAGTATGGGACGTTAGACAAATATGTGCCGGACGGGGATTATGTAGTGATTAAGTTTGCCCGATGGGCATTTGAAAAATTTAAAGGCGTGGAGGATCATCTTGGGACACAGATGCGTGCCGTAGGC
>CAOJLW010000244.1 GCA_948438565.1 uncultured Lachnospiraceae bacterium
CCGCCATCGCAAGCGGCTCATCCCATACCTTGGTCGTCCCGTCGATTTCATATAAGTCCGCAGTCACCTGATAGGATTTGCCCGCAGCCGCATCCAATCCTAAGTTACGTATGGAAGCGTCCAATTCCAATACCGCGTCCTGATACGCCTCGTCCAACTGCGTCCGGATAAAGACGTCGCGAACTTCCACCTTGGCTTTGGAATAGAGGTTGACGTCACGGAAGATGCCGCTGTAACGGATAAAATCCTGATTTTCCAAATAACTGCCCGTTGACCAGCGGTATACCTCCGCAGCAATCGTATTTTCACCCTCTACTAAATAAGAGGTAATATTAAATTCATCGGTCGTATAGCTATCCTCCGCATATCCGACGCGCTGTCCGTTGACATACAGATAAAATGCGGATTCTACGCCTTCAAACGACACAAACACATCGCGACCGTCCCAGTCCTGCGGCAGCGTAAACGTTCTTTTGTATTGCCCTACGCTGTTACGAACCGTAGGAGCCACAACATTTGCCCCCAGGGAAACCGCCTCATAATTCTGCCATGGATACCTTTGATTGACATAAATTGGCTTTTCATATTTAAAGCGGCCATCTTCATCCTTGATCGCCTGAATCGAGCTTGGCACCGGAATCGTATCCCAGTCTGTGGTATCCCAATCCTCGACATAGGAAGCCGCCGCTGCGCCTGTCACATCCTTTTCACGATCCGCTGGTTTTTGCGCGAACTTAAATTTCCAATCTCCATTTAAAGAATACTGATACGCTGACTCCTCTGCGTCCGTATCCAATACGGAACGTTCATTTGCCAATGCCTTCTCGGCCGATTCGTACGGCGTAAAATAGGCGTGCGCCGGTTCCCGGTTAACTTCTACTATCGAAATCTAATCATACCACTCCTCGCCGTCAAACCGAGCGTCCGCCGCATGAGCAACGACGGAACCCATCCCCACTGGAATCCCGCCAAGCGCCATAGTTCCGGCAAGCAACGCCGACAACATTTTTTTCCTCCAATTCATACTTTCTCCTCCTTCACCCTTGTTTTTTAGACAAATCGTTCTATAATATACTATATCGTTCAGCAAAAACTATATAATATGTATATATAATTATCATTATACAATAAGTTCAAGTAATATTCTATATAAATTTTCAAAAAAAGATCGTATTTTTTTAGATAAATCGATAAATCAAAATGTATTTTGCCACAAAACACTCCTTCTCATAATAGCCGGATATATCAATCGACGCCCCTTCCTGCAAATCACGCATCGTCCCGCTTGTCGTTTCTACATCATCCTCTCCGTTTATCCCGCCATTTTTTACGGTTTTCACCTGATACTGAGTATTTTCCGACACAGATACCGTAATCAACACTTCATCCGAACTACCCTCCGTTGGCGCAACTAGTACATCTGTTCCTTCCTCAAACGACTGGCTGACAATCAAATTTTCACCGTCTATGCTTCTAATATTCCCAATCAGCGTCTCTAAATCTTGTTCGTCATCCTGCGTCCCCCCATCTGATATCTCTCCGTTAGCTACAGACTGACTGCTATCTTCCATACTGTCCTCTGTAGACAAAGCTTGCATCATGTCTTGCTCACTTTGCGCATCTTCTTTTATTTGCTCTGTTACAGGGTTAGGATTCCCCTTATTTATGCGTCCGCAGCCCGTCGCTGCCGCCAATAAAAAAATCATCCCTAAATGCGCCATTGCCAGTATCCTTTTTTTCATCCTGCGTTCCCTTCCTTTCTATTTGATACCAAAACCATAACAGACCTCTCTCTAAATATCCTCTAATGCTGTGACAGCCGCATAAAAAATGTTCGTTAGCATCCAGGTCTTTCCTATAAAACAAAAAGGCGTACGTTGTGGAGTCATACCACAACATACGCTTTTCTTATATCATGTATGAAATTCAGCTAAAAAAGAATCCGGCGCACTGTCTAACAGACCCCGCCATCTGCAGATCTACCGTACCGTTTAAATAGACAGGTTTTTACAAACCTCAAACTGATATTCCGAAATCCCTTTTTTCATTGCCAGAGCTTCATCAATATCATAATCCACAAATTCGCCGTTGTGATAAGCCACGACACGGTTACTCTTTCCCTGGCAAAGCAAATCCACCGCTAAGGCTCCCATAATGGACGCATACACGCGATCCTTACAGGTCGGACTTCCGCCGCGCTGCATATGCCCTAAAATAGTGGCCCGCGTCTCAATCCCGGTCGCCGCTTCAATCCGTCTGGCCATACTCACCGAATGCCCAATCCCTTCCGCATTGATAATAATATGGTGCTGTTTGCCGCGCTTGCGATTTTCAATAATATGGTTGACTAACTTCTGCTCGTCATAATCATACCGCTCTGGCAGCAAAATATCCTCCGCGCCGTTTGCAATTCCGGTCCAAAGCGCAATAAAACCCGCGCCGCGTCCCATAACTTCAATAATACTGCATCGTTCATGGGAAGTCGAAGTATCGCGAACTTTATCGATTGCCTGCATCGCCGTATTGACCGCAGTGTCAAACCCAATCGTATATTCCGTACAGGCAATATCCAGATCAATCGTCCCCGGCAGGCCAACGGTATTGATGCCAAGCGCAGCCAGCTTCTGAGCGCCTTTAAACGAACCGTCTCCGCCGACTACAATCACGCCGTCAATGCCATGCTTCTTACAGACCTGAGCGCCGCGCTGCTGCCCTTCCGGCGTCGTAAATTCCATACAGCGCGCCGTCTGCAAAATCGTACCGCCCTTTTGAATCGTATCCGATACATCCCTGGCTTCCATATCGATAATCTCTTCCTGTAAAAGTCCGGCATATCCTCTTTTAATCCCTTTGACTTTTAACCCTTTGCCCAATGCCTCGCGCACTACCGCACGGATGGCGGCATTCATCCCTGGCGCGTCACCGCCGCTGGTCAACACGCCGATCGTTTTCAATTCCTTTGCCATAACCACAATTCCTCCTATACTTGAAACACTCTCGCAACTGCATGAGATTCATTTTTATTCTACACTCAATCTCCTATATTTTAATCTCTTTACTATGGGTTTTCAATAGCCTTTTCTACAACTTTTACATTTTTTTCCCCAAACATCTGAGCCAAACGATTGAGCAGGGCAGAATCAATCCGAATATTCCGACTTTCCGGCAGCCGTTTCATCGCCTTTTGAGCGGCAAGATATACGACGATTCGATCCTGTCCGTCGGAATCGGCCGTGGATGCATACAGCTGTTCCTCTTTTACCTCAAAATCCTCCCTGTCCGCAAATTGAATCCAAAGCTCCCGCCTAGCGTCCTCAAACGCATACGCCCTTTCACAGATGACTTTGCCGTTTTTTTCCTCCTCGACATTGGCTCTGCCTCGGATAAAAATCTTGGCATCCTTTTGCATCAAATCCTGCGCGCCCTCATAAATCTTTGGAAACACAACCACCTCTACGGTTCCCAGCAAATCTTCAAGCGTCAAAAACGCCATCATCTGATTATTTTTTGTATATTTTATCGTCTTATCCGTGATCATGCCTCCGACTGTCACCGATGCGCCGTCTTTCATTTTAGCAGTTCCCGTGTCTTCATCCAGCAGAAAATCCGCCGTCGTCGCCGTAATGTTCTTCTTCAAACGCCCTTCGTATTCTTCGAGCGGGTGGCCGCTGACATAGACGCCCAAGACCTCTTTTTCAAATCCCAGCAACGTCTCTTTATCGTATTCGCCTACATCCGGCATAGCCGTTTCATACTCCTTACGCGTATCTTCCGATACAAAATCAAACAGGCTCATCTGCCCGGCCATAGAATGCTTTCGAGTGCGGCTGATTTGATCCATGGCAGCGGCATAGGAAAACATTTTCT
>CAOJLW010000245.1 GCA_948438565.1 uncultured Lachnospiraceae bacterium
GGCCTGTGCGTCTACAATCATATCGCCGGTCATAAACGTCTCGCCTTCCGGCGTCTGAAACTCCAGGGAACCCGGTTTTCCTAACTCTTCCAAAATCGCATTGGCGTCCGTTACGCCAGGAATCTCTACGGTAATGCGATCGCCGCCTTCCTGATATACGACGGCTTCTGTACTGTATCCCTCGACACGCTTTTGCAGCTTATAAATCGTATCGCTCAGTTCTTCCGACGTCGGATTGTCATCCTCTACCTGGTAGGTGATACTGACGCCGCCCGCCAAATCCAGACCCAGTTTAATGCTCATATCCTCCCCGATCCCGGTTGAGGACAGGATAATGGATGCATAATAAGCCAATCCCCCTAAGACTAAGGCTACGGCTATCAGCATTGCAGTTCCCCGGCCTTTGTTGAATTTGTTCTTCATTTTGTCTCTTCCTTTCTTTTCTCTGATTCTAATGCTTCCGCGGCTTTTATCATAATCGCGCATTCCACCCGTTTTTTCTGCAATGCGCAACCGATATCATAGATATTGTGAATATCCCCATGAAAATTGTATGAATTTGCCGCACAGCCTCCGCTGCAGTAAAATTTTGCAAAACAATCCCGGCACTGTTCTTTTGCATAGACATTGCAGCTTTTAAACTCGTCCCGAATTGCGGTATTGGTAATGCCTTCCCGGACATTCCCCATATAAAACGCTTCATTACCTACAAACTGATGGCACGGATAAAAATCGCCCCATGGCGTAACCGCCAGGTATTCTGTCCCCGAACCGCAGCCGGAAAGCCGTTTTGCCACACAGGGGCCGCCCTCCAAATCGATCATAAAATGGAAAAAACGGAACTCATCCTCTCGTCCGTGCCGTTTTACCATCTCCGCCGCCAGCCTGTCGTATTCCTCCATAAGCTGCGGCAAGTCCTCCTTGCAAATGGCATAATCGTCAGATTCCTGCGCCACGACCGGCTCTACGGAAATCTGCCGAAAGCCAAGCTCGGCCAAATGCAGCACATCCTTTGAAAAATCCAGATTGTGATGGGTAAACGTGCCGCGCACATAATAATCCGTCTGACGCCTGGACTCGGCCAGCTCTTGGAACTTAGGCACAATCCAGTCGTAGCTGCCTCCTCCGTCACGGAATGGACGCATCCTGTCATTGACCTCCTTGCGCCCGTCAATACTCAAAACCACATTCGCCATTTCCCGATTGGCAAATTCCTTGACCTCATCATCCAGCAGAACCCCGTTTGTCGTCAAGGTAAAACGAAACTTTTTATCATGGAGCTTTTCCTGACTCCTGCCATACGCCACTAGATCCTTTACGACCGAAAAGTTTAGCGTCGGCTCCCCGCCAAAAAAATCCACCTCCAGATTCCTCCTGCTGCCGGAATGGGCAATCAAAAAATCCAGGGCCGCTTTTCCTACTTCAAAGGACATCAGCGCGCGCCTGCCATGATACTCCCCTTCCTCCGCAAAGCAATACCGACAGGCCAGGTTGCAGTCATGCGCAATATGCAGGCACAACGCTTTGACTACGGTCGGACGCTTGGTAAAATCCGAAAGATACCCCTCGTATCCGTCCTCCGTAAAAAGCGTCCCTTCCTGTTCCAAAAGAGCCACCTCTTCTATCGCTTCACGGATCACAGCCTCTCCAAAATCCGCCTGCAGCCGTCCTATGATTTCATCTTTGGTATGCGATTCCCAAAGGGCAATCGCTTCATAGGCCGCGTCGTCTACGATATGCACGGCGCCGCTGTTGACATCCAGGACAATATTGTAGCCATTATTTTTATACTGATGAACCACCGAATATTTCCCCTCTTCCTGCTTATCTGTATTTGGATCCCCGCAGGACTGTCGCCAGCAGCTTACTCCTGATGCATGACAACACAAATGACCGCACGCTGTGCGCACGGCCCCCGCTATGTAATCCTGATTCCGATCCCGTATTTATTTGCTGTTTTCACAAACCTGATTGCCAACGGTGCAGGAAGTCTTGCAGGCTGACTGGCAGGAAGTCTGGCATTCTCCGCAGCCGCCTTTTTTAATTGTATTTTGCAGCTTTCTTGTATTTAAGGTCTTTACATGCTTCATGATCAAATCTCCTTTTCTCCTAATTGCTCTTCTTGACAAAACTCTCCGTTTTGCGCTTGTCAGTTATTATAACACAAGAATTCAAAGATGAAAAGCATTTTTTTCAGTTTAAAAATGGAAAGTCAGCACATATAAATCCGGATCTTCCAAATAATAGATCGAAGTAATATTTTCACAATAATCCGCAATATGCTGTTCCCGGATAAAATAATCCACAGCCTGCTGATAAAGCTCCTGAAACGCAAATTTCACGGCGACGTCGCCGCCACCCGCCCGCCAGACTGTAGAAAGAGCCGCGCCGACGGCGTCCGGATCCCATTCGGAAAAGTATTTATTTTCCCGGATAAAATAATTGTGCGCCATACTGGTGCAGACCGGCACCGGGAAGCTGTTTTCCAAACGATGCGTTCTGGCAATCTCTTCGGACGTAACCGCCATATAATTGTAATTGACATATTTCTCCGCCTGACTGGAATTGTTCAAATACCGGGAATTGCCCCAGGTAATATCCATATAATAGTACGCGCCGTCTAAACGCACCAGATTCCAGGCATGAGATTCCCCATTCGCATACCCAGTTACAATTGCGCATGGAATCCCAAGCTGATCTAACAGGTACTGAGCGGCGCAGGCATATCCCTGGCAGACCGTAGCCCGATTTAAAAAGACGCTGATAATATTTTGATTCTCCTCGGCCGAAGCATCGTAATCCACATTCTGCACCAGCGCTTCAAAGACATATTTTGCCTTATCATAATCAGAATCCATCTCCGTAATACCGGCTAAAAGCTCTGCGGCGGAAGCGTCAATCTGCTGTTGGATCTCGTGGCGTTTCTGCAAATCCATCGTATATTTGGGGGCAAATTCCATATTAAACAGCTCCCCTGCCTTCGTATACTGCGTATAAACATACCCGGACACCCAAAATAATCCTCCATGATCCGCGCAGACCGCTTTATATGCTTGTTCCAGCACATCGATATCCAGCGTAGACACATCCACCTTTTCCTGATGGCCGGATACGGCTTCATACACTTGCCGGTAGACCTGTCTGGCCTCTTCATCTAACGTATGAAAAGCATAGCCGAATTGGGCGTCGTCCTCCGTCTCCAAACGCTGCATTTCTGTATCCGACGGCGTTTCGGCCTCTTCCAGCACAACCTCCGTCCCTGCTTTTCTTTCCTTGTCGCTGCCCGCATGATAGCCGTCCGGCCTGGCCTCTTCTTTCAGGGTCACATCCTCGCTCTCCGACTCCATTCTCTCGGCGACCGCTTCTTGAAACGCCTCAAATCCCCCTTTCAGTCCACAGCCGCCCAACATACATACCAGACCCGCCCAAAGCAGCAGGCAAACGATCCTCTTTATTGTAATCCTCACGATTTCCTCCATCCTACATTAGTTCATCAAAATAGATATTTTTATTTTACTATACTATTTGAAATTTTAAAAGGACTTGTGATAAAATTAATCTCAGGTTATCATTTCCAGACTCCTCCTGGCGGCAACCCATCCACCATCATTTCATCCACACGAGGTATTTCACTTGATTGCACTGACCATAACCAATATCAAAATATTTATGAACCAACTATTACGCACTGAAATTTTTGATAATTTCCTGCTTTCGGAAGCTTCCATCACCAAAGGAGCCACCTTCCATATCAACGGCCGTATCCAATCCTCCCTATACACCGAAACCGAGCTTTTGGAACAGGGTTTCCAGGGATATGAAACGCTCCCCTATGCCAGACTCCGTCCGCTCTGTTACCAGCT
>CAOJLW010000246.1 GCA_948438565.1 uncultured Lachnospiraceae bacterium
TTATTTTGTGATGATTTTAAAAATGGGTGGAGTGAGCAGAGAACAACTCTTGAGCTGTCCAAAAGGGAACCTGATCGTACGATTTGCGGAAAGATGCCATTTGCTTTAGTGTGTATGGGATTCCTAAAGGAAAACGCTTCACTTTTTAGCAATAATGTGGTATATTTCTTATCATGGAAACAAAAACGTATAAAATAAGCAATGATGCGATTCATTTGAAGGAAATAAAGGAAGCGGCGGCAGTAATACGGGAGGGGGGCCTGGTGGCCTTTCCGACAGAAACCGTATATGGTCTGGGAGCGGATGCGCTCCGACCGGAGGCTGCGCGTCAAATTTATCAGGCGAAGGGCCGTCCGTCGGACAATCCCCTGATTGTACATATTTCCCGGTTTGAGGATTTGGAACGGGTGGCCAGGGAAATACCCAAACAGGCTGTTAGACTCGCAGATGCATTTTGGCCGGGGCCATTGACTATGATTGTCCATAAAAATACGAGTGTGCCGTATGCAACGACAGGAGGTCTTGATACCGTAGCTGTCCGTATGCCCAGTCATCCGGTGGCTTTGGCCTTGATCCAAGAAAGCGGATGCCTGATTGCAGCGCCGAGTGCAAATTTGTCCGGACGGCCAAGTCCGACGCTGGCTGCGCACGTGGCGGAGGATTTGGCCGGAAGGATACCGTTGATTTTGGATGGCGGGGAGGTTGGCATTGGGATTGAATCGACGATTGTGGATTTGACGGAAGAGATTCCAATGATTTTGAGACCTGGTTATATTACAAAAGAGATGTTAGAAAAAGTACTCGGGAAGGTCAGTGTAGATCCGGGGATTCTGGATCCGGATGCTTTGGAAAAGCCGAAAGCGCCGGGGATGAAGTATCGACATTATGCGCCAAAAGCTGAATTGACGATTGTAGAAGGGGCGCAGGATGCAGTTGTTGCACAAATTAACAGTCTGACAAAAGCTTTACAGGAGACGGGGAAGCGAGTCGGGGTCATAGGGACGGATGAGACGGCGGCGGCGTATTGTGGGGATTTGATCCTCAGTATAGGCGCAAGAGAAGATGAAGATGCAATTGCAAGGCATTTGTACCGGATTTTAAGAGAATTTGATGAGGCTGAGATGGATGTGATTTATTCGGAGAGCTTTGCGGCATTGGGGATTGGGCAGGCGGTTATGAACCGTCTGTTAAAAGCGGCCGGCCATCAAGTTTTGGTCGTGTAAAAAATGGCAGGGGGATGCACAAAGTGTATAATAGAGTGGTTTTTGTAGCGGAAAGCGGAAATTGCAGGGAGCCTATGGCTGCCGGCATTTTGGCTGATCTGGGGTTGAAGCGGCAGATTGAGGTAGTGGCGCGCGGTCTGGTCGTTTTGTTTCCAGAGCCTTTAAATCAAAAAGCGGAAGCCGTTATGATCAGCAATGGCATACCGACAGAAGGGTATATGTCAAGTCCGCTGACAGCAGAGGATCTGGAGGAGGATACGCTGGTTTTGGCGATGGAAGGCAAACAACGTGAGAAAATATTGGAGATGTTTGAAGATGCAAAGCCAGAAAATGTACAGGTGTTGACGGAATTTGTCGGGGATGAGCTCGAGATCATTGATCCCTATGGAGGGGCTTTGCAGATGTACGGACTGTGCTATGAGATGCTATTGTCATCCATCAGAAAATTGGCGGTTGTGTTAGACAAAGGAGAATAAAAATGTCAAAAGTTGTAGTTATGGATCATCCTTTGATTCAGCATAAAATTGGCTGGATTCGGAGAAAAGAAACCGGGCATAAGGATTTTCGGATGTTGGTTGCCGAGATCGCTATGTTGATGTGTTATGAGGCTACCAGGGATTTAAAACTAGCGGATGTAGAGATTGAGACGCCTATTTGTAAGACAACCGTAAAAGAACTACAGGGAAAAAAATTGGCGGTGATCCCTATTTTACGGGCAGGCCTTGGAATGGCAGATGGAGTATTGGGATTGATTCCGGCAGCCAAAGTCGGGCATATTGGCCTGTATCGGGATGCTAAGACAAAAGAACCCGTGGAATACTACTGTAAATTGCCCGAAGATTGCGCGGGACGGGAGGTATTTGTTGTTGATCCAATGCTTGCCACTGGAGGCTCTGCGGTAGAAGCTATCCGTCTTTTGAAAGATAAAGGCGTGAATAATATCCGTCTGCTCTGTATCGTTGCAGCGCCGGAAGGCGTAAAACGGATGCAGGAGTCGCATCCGGATGTGGACGTCTATATCGGAGCGTTGGACGATCATTTGAATGAAAATTGTTATATTGTTCCGGGTCTTGGAGACGCCGGCGATCGTATTTTTGGTACAAAGTAGAGTCTGAAAAAGGAGGGTACCGTGGACGGTAAACGGCAGGATTATATCAGTTGGGATGAATATTTTATGGGAGTGGCCATGCTTTCCGCTATGCGTTCCAAAGATCCGCATACGCAGGTCGGAGCTTGTATCGTCAGTGAGGACAATAAAATTTTATCTATGGGTTATAATGGCTTTCCGGCCGGCTGTTCCGACGACGTCTTTCCATGGGCGCGGGAAGGGGAACCGTTGGACAATAAATACTTGTATACGACGCACAGTGAATTGAATGCAATTTTAAATTACCGCGGAGGAAGCCTGGAGGGGGCAAAATTATACGTTTCGTTATTTCCATGCAACGAATGCGCAAAAGCAATTATCCAGTCCGGGATTAAGACTGTGGTATATGACTGCGATAAATATAAACATACGCCCCCGGTAATGGCGTCGAAACGTATGCTGGACGCGGCTGGGGTGCGTTATTATCAATATGAGCACACCAACCGGATCATTAGTCTGAATGTTTAAAAATGGCGTAATAGGTGAGACAAAAATGAAGTATAAAAAAAATGTGTATCAGTCGTTTGCTATGGTGATGCAGTTTGGGATCAATATGATTGTCCCGATTTTAATGTGCACCATGTTTGGCATATATATCGGAAAAAAATTTGATATGATGATCATTGTCATACCTCTGTTTATCATAGGGGCGTTGGCAGGAGGCCGGAATATTTATCGGTTGGCTAAAAATGTGTTTGAACAGGAAAGCGGCAGGGATACAAAGCATGTTAAAAAGACTAAATAAAGTATTGCCGGAATTGGTTTTGGGGATTTTAATCTATGGCGTCGTCGTTTGGACAGCGGGTATTTGGTTTGTCCGGGATAAGCTCTTATTTTCTACAGGCGTTTGGATTGGGGTCTTTTTAGCGATTGGAATGGCGATCCATATGGCGGTGGCGATAGAAGACGCCGTGAGCATTGGCGGCGGCAGGGCAAAGCTGGCTGCTATGTCGCTCTTGCGTTATATAGTTGTTGTTCTGATATTTTGTGGAACTGCATATTTTCATTTGGGGGATCCGATTGCTGCTTTTTTGGGCGTTATGGGCTTAAAAATAGCTGCTTATATGCAGCCGTTTTTGCATAAAGTTATACTAAAAATAAAAAGGAAGGGGGACGGCCCGTTAAAAAAGGAAGGGACCAAGTAGATTGGGTTTAATTAAGGAGGTGAGAGTGTGGATAATGCAATTTTGATGGCGTCCGCTTCAGGTGACATTGATATTATGGTGAAGGGTTTGTTTTCTTACGAGATATTTGGGCAGACCTGCTGGATTACAACAACGCATGTCTGTGTGTTGATGGTCATGGTTGTATTGATTGGATTTTTTATAGCCGCAAACCGTAAAATCAAGCATGCGCAGGAAGTGCCGGATGGTTTTCAGAATGTGGTTGAGCTGATTGTTGAAATGCTGG
>CAOJLW010000247.1 GCA_948438565.1 uncultured Lachnospiraceae bacterium
TTTTGAGGATCTGGAAAAAGACAAAAAGAACCAGTCTTACAACCCGTTTTTGAAAATGGTCTGTCAGCGGGAAGGGGACTTTGAAACGTTTGCCAAATTGATCCTGACTAGTATGATATCAGAATGCGCCAAGTCCTTTGAGCGCCTTCCTATCCTGGTGCACGCGGATCTGCTCCGCAATGTGCTGTATTCCGGCGTGTGGTCCAAATATGAATATATTCAAATGAAGAAAAAAAAGCAGGAAAAGAAAGTCAGAGGAAAACAGCATGTTAAATCCCTATGAGGCGCTTGGCGTTATGCCTGGGGCAAGCGATGAGGAAATCAAAAAAGCATACCGCGCCTTAAGCAGGAAATATCATCCGGATGCCAATATCAACAATCCCAATAAGGCGCAGGCAGAGGAAAAGTTTAAGCAGGTACAGCAGGCATACGATCAGATTATGAAAGAGAAACAGCAAAATTACAGTTATGGGGGATATGGATATAACTATGGCAACACAGGCAGCGGCACGTATGGATACGGCGGCAATCGGACGTATGGAGGCTATGCGTCCGGAAGCGGCAACGATTCAGTGGAAATGCAGGCGGCGGCCAATTATATTGCAAACCGCCATTATGCGGAAGCGCTGCATGCGCTGGATTCTGTTCCATTGACGGATCGGGGGGCGCGCTGGTATTATTATTGTGCAGTGGCCAATGCCGGGGTGGGCAATAACGTAACAGCCAAAGAACAGATAGATCAGGCAGTCGCTTTAGAGCCAAGCAATTTGGAATATCGGCGGTTTCAGCAGCATTTGGATTTTGGCGGCACCTGGTATCGGCATATGGGGCAGGGGTATGAGCCGCCCTATGCAGGGACTGGAAGCTGGTGCTTTAGTATGCTGTTTTTAAATATGCTCTGCAATTGCTGTTGTTTTCGGCCTTGTTAGGGGGGCGTTTCTCTGAATTACAAAAAGAAAAAATAAGGGGTAAGGGTGTGTGGGGATGGGTATATTAAAGAGATTACTTGGAAAAGGGTTTGGAAGTGACAGGAAACACGGGACGCATTCGAAAGGCTATCCAGCGCAAATACCGGAATGGAGCGAAACTCCGCCAGTCCGAGAATCGGCGCAAGAAAAAGAGTCGGGAGAATCCCAGGGAGCGCGTGCCAAGCAAGAGGAACGCATAGAGGAGCGGCATGAGGCGCCGGAACCAGAGAGTCAAAAAGCGGAACCGGAACCGTCAGCGCCAGAACCAACAGACCAAAAGACAGAACCGGAACCGTCCGTATTGGAGCCGGTAGACCAGTACGAAACAGAAAGTGAAACAGAGACGGAGATACCAACAGAGGAATCCAAACAGCAAACATACCATCAGGAAGAAAAACCGGAAAGTACGGAAAATCTACAGGAAAACGGGGAATCGGATTTTATGTTGCAAATGCCGCAGCGTGGCGTCAAACTGCAGCCTTTAGATGAAATAGACGGATTTTTGGTTCGTCCAGGATTTTTTACCAGAGATGGCGCGACGGCGTCGTCAAATGGAGTCAGCTTTACGATTCATTCATTTGGCGCGACGAAGTGTACGCTGCTGTTGTTCCATCCACAGGAAAAAGAGCCGTATGCCAAGCTGACGTTTCCGGAATCTTATCATATCGGCAATACGTATTCTATGTTAGTGTTTGGCTTAAAGATCGAGGAATTTGAATATGCGTTCCAGTTGGACGGCCCATATGACAGGGAACAGGGACTTTTATTCGATAAAACGCATATTTTGCTGGATCCGTATGCAAGGGCTGTGACCGGCCAGAGGAACTGGGGCGAACGTCCAGAAGGCGGCGGTGATTTTGTCTATCATGCCCGGGTCGTGGAGAACAATTTTGACTGGGGAACCGTGCGCCAGCTGGAGTATCCGCTGGAAGATCTGGTGATTTATGAAATGCATGTCCGGGGATTTACGCAGGATATTTCTTCCGGTGTGGAAGCGAAAGGGACATATGAGGGCCTGCGCCAGAAAATTCCATATCTAAAGGATTTGGGGATCAATGCGGTGGAATTGATGCCGATTTTTGAATTTGATGAAATGGAAAACAGCCGGATTATAGAGGGGGAACGCCTGTATAATTACTGGGGTTATAATACGGTCTGCTTTTTTGCTCCCAATACGGGTTATTCTTCGGTGGTTGAACATAACCATGAGGGGGATGAGTTAAAGCGGATGATCTATGAATTAAAGGAGAATGGCATTGAGGTGATCCTCGACGTGGTATTCAACCATACGGCGGAAGGGAATGAGGATGGCCCTTGTTTTTCCTTTAAAGGCATTGACAACAACATCTATTATATTTTGACGCCGGACGGATATTATTATAATTTCAGCGGCTGCGGCAACGTCTTAAACTGCAACCATCCGATGACGCGCCGGTTTATTATCGATTGTCTGCGCTATTGGGTGACGGAATACCGAGTGGACGGCTTCCGGTTTGATTTGGCGTCTATTTTGACGCGCGATCAAAGCGGCGCGCCAATGGAGGAGCCGCCGATTTTACAGGCCATCGCCTGCGATTCCATTTTAGGGAAAGTCAAGCTGATTGCGGAGGCATGGGATGCGGGAGGACTTTATCAGGTCGGGAATTTCCCGGCGTTTCGCAGATGGTCGGAATGGAACGGAAGATACCGCGACGATATGCGGCGTTTTCTAAAAGGCGACGAAGGCATGGCGGGGACGGCCATTACCAGAATTACCGGTTCCAGAGATTTGTACGATCCGTCGGAGCGTGGAAAAAGCGCGTCGGTCAATTTTTTGACTTGCCACGACGGGTTTACTCTGTACGATATGTATTCGTACAATGTCAAGCACAATGAAAAAAACGGCTGGGATAATACAGACGGAGACAACAATGGAAATAGCTGGAACTGCGGCCAGGAAGGGGAGACGAATAATCCAGAAATCGAAAGCCTGCGGCGGCGTATGGTAAAAAATGCGTTCGCAACGCTGATGTGCAGCCGGGGTCCCGCGATGTTTTATGCAGGAGACGAGTTCTGCAACACCCAGTTTGGCAATAACAACGCCTATTGCCAGGATAACCTGACCTCCTGGCTGGATTGGAGCAGGATGGAACAATATCAGGAAATACATGATTTTTTCCGATATATGATTGCGTTCCGCAAAAAATACGCGATAATCCGTAAACCGACGAAAGCGGCGTCCTGCGGCCTGCCGGAAATCAGCATCCACAATGGCTATCCCTGGAACGGCGGGACAGATTATACGACAAGGCTGATTGGAATTATGTATGCCGGCAGGGATGAGGCGGATACCAGGGACGATATTATCTTTTACGGTATGAACGCCTACTGGGAACCTTTAAATATGCAGCTTCCCAAGCTGCCTGAAGGTAGACGCTGGAAGGTCTGTGTCAATACGTATGTCACGTATCAGGATGGGGTGGATATCGATCCGTTGACGGAATTTAGCCATGGAAGCGAATTGACGATACCGCCGCGTACCGTGATTGTATTGGAAGGCGTCTAAGGTGGCTGGGTTTGTTTAGGTCAGTGAATCCAAAGGGGTGGAGGATTCCCGCACGATAAGCTGACAGGGCAATTCTAAACGAATGTATTCCCGATGCCCTTTTAACAGGCGATCGGTAAGCGTTAAGACGGCTAAATGCGCCATATCCTCTTTGGGTATGCGCACAGTCGTTAAGGGAAGGGAACATAAAGACGCTTCCCGAATATCGTCGATCGAGACAACGGCAGGCCGGTAGG
>CAOJLW010000248.1 GCA_948438565.1 uncultured Lachnospiraceae bacterium
CATCTAAAATCGTACAGTTATAATTTGCGTAAAAATTCTTTCCCACTTCAATATGCGTTCCATAGTCACAGAAAAAAGGCGGATTGATAAACGCTCCGTCCGATTTTCCCAGCAAATCCTTAACGGCTTCCCGGATCCCTGCAAAATCCGCCCGATCCATAAAATTAAATGTTTGCAGTTTTCTTCTGCATATCTGCTGTTCCTCCATAATGCTGTCGTCCGAAATATAGGCCATTTGAGCGTCCCTTCGCTCTTGATTCGTCATCTTGCATCCTCCTTTGCGTCTGTCATGTTCTTTAAAACCATCATAGAACAATCTGCTTGTTATTTCTACCAGAATATCCTATAATCATATAACAAAATATGATTTTATCAGGAGAACACAATGAAAGACACCTGCATTGCATCCATCAATCCAGCCGACTACTCAGAAAAGGTAAATTACAACCACAAAGAATATCCTGCCCATATCTGTAAAGAGCGCTTATCCCACTACCCCAATTATTCCGCCGTCAGCCATTGGCATGAAGATCTGGAATTTATTGTGGTTTTATCCGGACATATGCTCTATCATGTAAACGGAAAAACGATTATGCTCAACGAAGGAGACGGCATCCTGATAAACAGCAGACAATTCCACTATGGATCGTCCCATGACCATACGGAATGCGAATTTTTATGTATCATATTCCATCCGCTGCTCTTGTGTGTCAATTCCTATTTTGAAAGCTGCTTTGTCCATCCGATCATCTCCAATACCAAGCAGCCATACCTGCTGTTACGGCAGGATGCCCTGTGGCGCCGGCAAATCCTGGACAGTTTAAAAAGCGTCTATGAATGCAGCGGACAGCCGGACGGCTTGTTACAAATCCAGCAGCTGCTGTTAACACTATGGATCCCGCTGTACCAAAATTTCCCCCGCTGCCAGGATCAGCCTGCCCGGCCAAACCGGCAGCTTACGACTGTCAAAAATATGATTGCCTTTGTACAAAAACACTATCAGGAACCCCTGTCCCTCCATCAGATTGCCGATTCCGGCAATGTTTGCAAAAGCTGCTGCCTGGCGTTGTTCCGTAAATACCTGTCCCAAACGCCGATCGCCTATTTGACCGGATACCGGCTGAGCCAATCGGCAAAACTGCTGACTCAAACCGATATGTCGATCCTGGAAATCAGCTATGAAGCCGGTTTTCACAATGCCAGCTACTATTCCGAAACATTTAAAAAATACTATGGCTGTACGCCAAAAGAATACCGAAAAAGCCGTTAATCCTCCTGCGCCAGTTCCTCCCAGGTTTCATACAGTCCGTCCAGCTCCTGATTTAACTCCGTCAACTGTATATCGATATCGGCCAGCCTGGCCGCGTCTGTTGCAACTTCCGGCCGGTTCATTTCCTCTTGCAGGCTTTTGATCTGCGCTTCCCGATCTGCGATTGCATCCTCTGTCCGTTTCAGCGCCGCCGCTTTTTTACGCTCCCTAGCCAGTTCTTCTTTCTTTTGTTTCCATTCCTGTTTGGCGGAATCCCGCTTGTCCGCCGTTTCTGTCTGTTTGACGGCGGCAGGGATCGCCTGCGTCAATTCGTCGCGCTTTTCCAGGTAATAATCATAATCCCCAATATAATTAATCAGCGTCTGTCCAGTCAAATCCAAAATCCTTGTGGCAGTCTTATTGATAAAATAACGGTCATGCGATACAAACAGTACGGTCCCGGTATACCGGCTAAGCGCAGACTCCAAAATTTCTTTGGATGTAATATCCAAATGGTTCGTCGGCTCGTCCAAAATTAGAAAATTAGCCTTGGAAAGCATCAGCTTGGCCAGGGAAACCCTGCCCTTTTCGCCTCCGCTTAAATCGCCGATCTTTTTAAATACATCATCGTCCGTAAACAAAAAAGCCGCCAGGACGTTTCGGACTTTCGTATTGGTCAGATTGGGCCAGGCGTCCGAAATCTCTTCAAACAACGTCTTTTCTTTGCACAGCGCCTGATGCTCCTGGTCATAATAGCCGATATGCACATTTGTCCCAAGCGTAATCTTTCCCGCGTCCAACGGCAGCATTTGCGTAATCAGCTTTAACATTGTCGTCTTGCCGGTCCCGTTATCCCCGATTAACGCCACCCGCTCCCCGCGTTTGATTTCAAACGAAATATCCGAAAACAGGCGGTTGTCTCCAAATGATTTAGATAAACCCTCTGCGGCCAATACGTCGTTGCCGCTTATAATATTGGGTTGAAGCGTAATCTTCATATCTGTACGCTCTTTCTGCGGCTTATCGAGACGTTCCATTTTATCCAGCAGCTTTTCCCGGCTTTCGGCCCGTTTAATGGATTTTTCACGATTAAACGATTTGAGCTTGGCGATGACTTCTTCCTGATGCTTGATCTCCTGCTGTTGATTCTGCCAGGCTTTTAGCTGCGCTTCACGAAGCATCTCTTTCTTTTTGGCATAATCCGAATAATTGCCGGAAAAAACCGTACATTGATGAATGGACAGCTCCGCTACCTTCGTCACAATTTTATCCAGAAAATACCGGTCATGGCTAACGATCAAAACCGCCCCTTTATAATTGGCCAAAAACGTCTCCAACCAGGCAATCGACGACATATCCAGATGGTTGGTAGGCTCGTCCAATATCAAAAGATCCGGTTTTTTCACCAGTAACTTACTCAAAAACACCCGCGTCTTTTGCCCTCCGGAAAGCTTGGAGATCGGATGGGAAAAATCTTCTTCCGAAAACCCCAGTCCCCGGATGACGCCGGTCACTTCGCTGCGACAGGCGTATCCGTCCTGCAATTCAAATTCATGGTGCATCCGGTTATATTTTTCCAACAGCCGCTCCAGCTCCTCACCGCTCAAATGGGGCATAGCCTGTTCCATCTCCCGCAATTTTTGCTCCATTTGAATCAGATCTTCTTTGGCCGAGAGCGCCTCCTCATAAATCGTACGTCCGCTGGATACATCCTGATACTGCGCCAAATATCCGACCGAAATATTTTTTGCCAAAATAACCTCGCCGGAATCCGGCGCCAGCTCTTTCATGATAATTTTTAAAAGCGTGGATTTTCCGGCGCCGTTCATACCGACAATGGCGGCTTTTTCATGTTCATTGAGACGAAAAGAAACGTTATTTAAAATCTCATCCGTTCCAAAAGCCATGGATATATTCTGGCAGTCTAAGATCATAACATCTCCTCGAGGGTTTTACGGATTGCCCGGATAAATTCCTGGCTGTTTAAAACGATCGGATGCGCAATTGTCGTGATTAACGCCAAATCTTTCGTCATTTTCCCTTCTTCAATCGTCTTGACGCAGGCTTGCTCCAATTTATCCGCAAACTCAGAAAGCGCCGTATTTTGATCCAGCTCCCCGCGCTTTCTAAGCGCGCCGGTCCATGCGAAAATCGTGGCTACGGAGTTCGTCGACGTCTCCTCGCCTTCCAGGTGCTTATAATAATGCCGTTGCACGGTCCCATGCGCGGCCTCATACTCATAATAACCCTGCGGAGAGACTAAGACAGACGTCATCATCGCCAGTGAACCAAACGCCGAGGATACCATGTCGCTCATGACGTCGCCGTCATAATTTTTGCAGGCCCAGATATATCCGCCTTCGGACTTCATCACACGCGCAACCGCATCGTCAATCAGCGTGTAAAAATACGTAATCCCGGCTTTCTCAAACGCCTCTTTAAATTCCGCATCAAAAATTTCCTGAAAAATATCTTTAAACGTATGATCGTATTTCTTG
>CAOJLW010000249.1 GCA_948438565.1 uncultured Lachnospiraceae bacterium
ATTCCAAAACGTCATACTTATTGGAAATCTCTTCCGAAGAAACCATTTCTTTATTGATCCGGGTATATAAATCGTTATCCTCATCCAATACAAAGGCAATGCCGCCGCTCATGCCCGCCGCAAAATTTTTTCCGGTTTTGCCAAGCACTACGACACGACCGCCGGTCATATATTCGCAGCCATGGTCGCCGACGCCCTCCACAACTGCGGTCGCGCCGGAATTGCGCACGCAAAACCGTTCGCCCGCCACGCCGCCGACAAACGCTTTTCCGCTGGTAGCGCCATATAGAGCGACATTTCCGATAATCATATTTTCATCTTTTTTATAGGGGACGCCTGCGGGTGCATAGACAATCAGCTTTCCTCCAGATAAGCCTTTGCCAAAATAATCGTTGGAATCCCCGACCAGTTCCAGCGTCAGACCATTTGGGATAAACGCGCCAAAGCTTTGCCCCCCCGCCCCGGTGCATTTTACTACAAACGTATCCTCCTCCAGACTGTCGTCATACCGCTTGGTAATTTCCGATCCAAACATTGTGCCAAAAGCGCGATCCGTATTGCCGACCTCCAAATCGATGCTCCGCTTCTGTCCGTTTTCGAGCGCGCCTTTTAATTTTTTCAGCAAAACAGACGCGTCCTTTGTCTTTTCCAATGCAAAATCATAGACATACTTCGGGTGAAAAGTCACTTTATCCTTAGGCCCTGCAAACGGGTTGTTTAAAATCCCGCTCAAATCGATTTCTTTTTTCCGTCCCGAGAGTCCGTCCCGAACCTTTAGGAAATCGCTGCGGCCCACTATCTCGTCCATGGTACGGCATCCCAGTTTGGCCATATATTCCCTAAGCTCTTCCGCGATAAAACGCATAAAATTCTCGACATACTCCGGCTTTCCTGCAAAACGCTTCCTAAGTTCGGGGTTTTGGGTGGCGATGCCAGCCGGACAAGTATCCAGGTTGCAGACGCGCATCATCACGCAGCCAAGCGTAACGAGCGGAGCCGTGGCAAACCCAAACTCTTCCGCGCCCAACAGCGCCGCAATCAAAACGTCGCGGCCGCTCATCAGCTTTCCGTCCGTCTCAATCCGGACTTTATTGCGCAATCCGTTCCGAATCAACGTCTGATGCGTCTCCGCCAAACCCAATTCCCACGGCAGTCCCGCATTGTGGATCGAGCTGGCAAAAGCCGCGCCTGTCCCGCCGTCATAACCGGAAATCAAAACCACTTGCGCGCCCGCTTTTGCCACGCCTGCCGCAACTGTGCCTACGCCCGCTTCGGATACCAGCTTGACCGTAATCCTTGCATCGCGGTTTGCATTCTTGAGATCGTAGATCAATTGCTCCAAATCTTCGATAGAATAGATATCATGATGCGGCGGCGGCGAGATCAAAGATACGCCCGGCGTGGAAAGTCTGGTCTTGGCAATCCACGGATAAACTTTTTTTCCTGGCAGATGGCCGCCCTCGCCCGGTTTTGCGCCCTGCGCCATTTTAATCTGAATCTCATCCGCGCTGACCAAATACCGGCTTGTCACGCCAAACCGTCCGGACGCCACCTGTTTGATTGCAGAGCATTTATTACAACGACTATGCTTGCTGTCCATACGCGCCGCATCTTCCCCGCCTTCGCCGGAATTGGATTTGCCGTGCAGACGGTTCATCGCAATGGCAAGCGTTTCATGCGCCTCCTGAGAAATCGAGCCATAGGACATTGCGCCGGTCTTAAAACGGGTCACAATCGCATCGACGCTTTCGACTTCTTCTATCGGAACCCCTTTTTTCGGATAGGCAAAATCCATCAACCCGCGGATATTCGCATTCTCCTCCTGCGCATTGACAAGCCTCGTATACTCCTTGAACAGAGCGTAATCCCCCCGCCTGGTAGATTCCTGTAGCAAATGGATGGTAGCCGGGTTGTATAAGTGCGGATCCGCGCCGCTCCTAAGCTTATGGCGTCCTTTGCTGTCTAAGGTCAGATCCGTTTCCAAACCCAACGGGTCATAAGCCAGGGAATGCAGCGCATTGACGTCCTCCCCGATTTCGTTTAAGGTGATGCCGCCGATCCGGCTGACTGTATTGGTAAAATATCGGTCAATCACGGACGCGTCAATGCCAATCGCCTCAAAAATCTTGGAACCCTGATAGGACTGGATCGTAGAAATCCCCATTTTTGAAGCAATTTTTACTATTCCGGAAATAATCGCCTGATTGTAGTCATGGATAGCCGCATAAGAATCCTTGTCCAGCATATGATCGTCCACCAGCTGTTTGACGGTATCCTGCGCCAGATACGGATTGACCGCACAGGCTCCGTAACCCAGCAGCGTTGCAAAATGATGCACCTCTCTTGGTTCGCCGGACTCTAAAATCATGGCCAAAGCCGTCCTTTTTTTCGTTTTGACCAGATGCTGCTGCAAAGCGGAAACGGCGAGCAGAGACGGAATCGGCACATGGTTTTCATCAACGCCCCGATCGGAAAGGATTAAAATATTCGCTCCGTCCCGGTACGCGCGATCCGCCTCGACAAACAGCCGTTCCACCGCTTTTTCCAAACTGGTGTTTTTATAGTACAAAATAGGCAGTACAGCCACCTGAAACCCTTCCACCTTCATGGCTTTGATCTTCATCAAATCCGTATTGGTCAAAATCGGGTTGTTGACCTTTAACACCTGACAGTTCCATGCGGCTTCTTCTAACAGGTTGCCGTCTTCCCCGATATAGACCGTCGTCGATGTGACGACCTTCTCGCGAATAGCGTCAATCGGCGGATTCGTCACCTGTGCAAAAAGCTGTTTAAAATAATTAAACAGAGGCTGATGATCGCCGGCCAACGCCGCAAGCGGCGTATCGATACCCATAGCCGTCGTGCCCTCGCCGCCGTTTTTTGCCATCGGCAAAATCGACTCCCGCAGGGATTCATAGGTGTATCCAAACGCTTTCTGCATCCGCTGCCGCTCTTCCCTGGTATATTCCGGAACGCGCTGATTGGGGATTTTTAAGTTTTCCAGGCAGATGAGATTGCGGTCTAACCATTCGCCGTACGGCTGTTTTCCGGCATAAGTCGCTTTTAATTCCTCATCGTCGATTATCCGTCCCTGTTTCGTATCGACCAGAAGCATTTTGCCGGGACGCAGCCTTTCCTTTGCCACAATTCGGGTTGGGTCAATATCCAACACGCCGACTTCCGACGACAAAATCAAATAATCGTCATCCGTAATATAATACCTGGACGGACGCAGACCGTTACGATCCAGCACGGCGCCCATCATATCGCCGTCAGAAAACAAAATCGAAGCCGGTCCGTCCCACGGCTCCATCATCGTGGCGTAATATTGATAAAAATCTTTTTTCTTCTGCGGCATCAGGGCATTGTTGTCCCATGGCTCCGGTATCATAATCATAACGGCAAGCGGCAGCTCCATGCCGCTCATCACCAAAAATTCGAGCGTATTGTCCAGCATAGCGGAATCGGAACCCTCGCTGTTTATGACCGGAAGCACCTTTTGCAGCTCTCCTTTTAAGTGCTCGGACTCCATCGTCTCTTCCCTGGCCAGCATCTTGTCTGCATTCCCTTTAATCGTATTGATTTCTCCGTTATGTACGATAAAACGGTTCGGATGCGCACGCTCCCAGCTCGGATTGGTATTCGTGGAAAAGCGGGAATGAACGGTCGCAATCGCGGATTCATAATCCCGATCCTGTAAATCGGCAAAAAACAGACGAAGCTGTTCGACTAAAAACATTCCTT
>CAOJLW010000250.1 GCA_948438565.1 uncultured Lachnospiraceae bacterium
ATACAATAAGCCGGACGGATGGGTTCATGTTTCCCTGAATGCGGATCATCAGTAATTTTATGTTAAAGGAGAGGACAGCGGCATCGGCATTCCGGAGGACGCCCTGGAGCATATATACGAACGGTTTTACCGGGTGGATAAATCCCATTCCCGAGAGATCAACGGCACAGGCCTTGGACTTTCCATTACGCGAAATTCTATACTTATGCACCGCGGCGCAATCAAAGTGTTTAGTACGGAAGGAGAGGGAACGATATTTAATGTGCGTATTCCTTTGATTTTTCTGAGCGGAACTACATCTTAGAGGAGGAACAGATATGAAGTCTGTACGGATATGCCTGTTTGTCCTGCTATTTGTTTTTTTATTGGGGACGGCCGGCTGCGGAGAGCAGGATTTGGCGGAAGGCGCCTGTTTGCTCTATTATCTCAATATTGAAAATACCAAAATCATCCCTCAGTCATATGAAGCGGTTTCGGATACGCAAGATACCGACGCTATGATTAAAGAACTGCTTTTGCAGTTGATGACGGATTCCGGTGATGTGGAATATCAAAAACCCATTCCCAGTGACGTTACAGTGGAAAATTACGTATTGGAAGAGACGCTTTTAACCTTATATTTTAATGAAGCTTATTTGAATATGGACAAGGTTACCGAAGTATTGACTAGAGCGGCGATTGTCCGCACATTGACGCAGGTTCCAGGCGTCGAATGCCTTGTGTTTTATATTGCGGACGCCCCGTTAGCGGATCGGCACGGCAATCCGATTGGCGTTATGACCAACGATACGTTTGTTGAAAATCCGGGAGAGCAAATCAATTCCATCCAGGCCGCCACATTAACGTTATATTTTGCGAATCAGGAAGGAAACGCCTTAGTTTCCGAATCCCAGGATGTGCATTACAGCAGCAATATTTCCATGGAAAAGCTGGTGATGGAGCATTTATTGGCCGGGCCTTCTGGTAAAGACGCGCAGACAGCTATCCCGGAGGGGACAAAACTGTTGAATGTTTCCGTGCTTGAGGGCGTATGTTATGTCAGTTTGGATGAAACGTTTTTAAACCAAAACTACAATATTGAAGAACCAATTGTTTTATATTCCATTATCAATTCCCTGTCAGAAATTTCCACGATCAACAAAGTGCAAATTTCTGTCAATGGAGATACCAACGGCGTTTACCGGGATGCATTCCCGTTAAATGAACTGTATGAACGAAATTTAGACTATGTAAAAGAATAAACGAAAGGAACGGGGCATTTGGAAAAACGAAAAACCTGTTCCCTGGCTCTGGCATTTTTATTGGGAATTGCCGCCGCAGAATACCGGCAGGCCGTCTTTTGGGTTGTTTTATTCCTGTTTGGCCTGACCTTTATCGGCTCGGTTTACAGATCCGGACAACAGCCAACGACCCGTTGCCTGTGGATGGCTCTATGGATTGTGGCGGCTGTTTTCGGAATTTTTACCAGCTATAGTCGTCAAAAATTCCGGGAATCCTATATGTTTCGCTTAAAAGACGGCGAAACGTGCTTAGTACAGGGGACCATCTATCAAAAAGAAGAATCCGAAACCGACTGCCAATATTTTCTGAAACACTGTATTCTACAGCTAAATGGCAGCCGATATCCATGCAATTCTATTTTATTGCATCTAAAAGCCGAATCCTATCCTATCGGCAAAATCCTATCTGTTCAAGGAACAATCCAAACATTTGCGCTGCCCGCCAATGAAGGAGGGTATCAGGAACGAGCGTATTACAAAAGCTTAAACATTGATTTTGCAATACAAAAGGCTCGGGTTTTATCTGTGCATGGAAAAGCAGATCCGCTGCGTAACCGGCTGTATGACTGGAAAGCGCGAATTGCCAAAAGCTATCAAACGGCAATGCCGGACAACGACGCAGGCGTGTTAATCGCTATGGCGCTCGGGGACAAAAGCCATATGGATCCCGACCGCAAGCAACGCTATCAATCGGCGGGAATCAGCCATTTTTACAGTATTTCCGGCTTACATATTTCCATGCTCGGCATGGCATGGTATCATATTTTAAAAAAGCGAGGGACGTCTATTTTAACTGCCGGAGGGACGGCTTGCGTTTTTTTGCTTGGATACGGCGCTCTGATCGGCTTTGGCGTCTCGGCCAGCCGCGCCATTGGTATGTTTTTATTGCTTATGTATGCCAAATACAGAGGCAGGAGCTACGACAGAGCGACGGCGCTTGCCTGTACGGCGGCATGGCTGGCAGCGGACAATCCGGCCCTATTGCATCATGTAGGATATCTGCTTTCGTTTGGAGCGGTAACTGGGATTTTGCTTTCCGAATGGATACTGCCAAAACCGGATATCTCCATATCGTCGGCCAGACCGCAGACAATCGGAAACATGGCGGAATTTATGGGCAGACAAGTCAAAGGCGTACAAGCTATGCTATTGGCAAGCCTCTGCATCCAACTGGTGACAATCCCTATTCTGTGTCAATTTTTCTATGAAATATCGCTTTACGCTGTGTGGATCAACCTGGCTGTCCTTCCCTGTATGGGCGTTTTATTGGGATTTGGGATTGCAGGCGGCATAGCCGGTTGTACTTTACCGTTTCTTGGAAAACTGCTTTTATACCCCTGCCATATCATTTTAGGCTTGTTTGACGCGCTTTGTACGGGATGTTTGAAACTGCCGTGCGCTTCTTTGATTACAGGGACTCTGCCGCTTGGAAAACTGTTGTTTTGGTACGGATGTATCCTGGTTTTTTTGGCCGTCAAAAGCTGGAAGCCAAATATTTCCGTATGTCTAATATGTCTGCCGTTTTGCTGTCTGCTGTTTCCAGTGACAACGGCGTTTGAACTGGATATCTTAGACGTTGGGCAGGGCGACGGCATCTACCTTTCTACGGGCGACGGCACGTCTGTCTTTATCGACGGCGGCAGCTCCAATATTGCAAACGTCGGACAGTATCGGATTCTTCCGTTTTTAAAATACCGCGGCATCCGACAAATGGACTATTGGTTTGTCAGCCACTGCGACGCCGATCACATCAACGGATTGACAGAGGTTATGGCGTCCGGCTATCCCATTAAAAACCTGGTTGTCGCCCAGGCGATGCCGCAGGATGAAGCCTGGCAGGATTTACAGCATAAGGCCAGGCAGTATCATATTCCCATCCGGCAAATGGACGCCGGAGACGCCTTGGCCTGTGAGGATTGGAAGATCCAATGCCTGGCTCCAAAAGCGGGCGCAGGCACAAAAGACCGAAACGCCAATTCGCTTGTGCTGTTTTATAAAGACAGCGTCTGCTCTGCGTTTTTAGCCGGAGATATCGGAGAAGAGCAGGAGAGGGCATTGCTGCAAAATATTAGACTGCCGCAGGCGGATATCTATAAGGCTTCCCATCATGGCTCCAACACATCCAACTGTATGGAGCTATTACAGACGCTAAAACCGGATATTGCCGTAATTTCCTGCGCTTTGCAAAATCGCTACGGCCATCCTGGGGACGCCGCGCTAAAACGGCTGCGTATGACAGGAGGAAGGATCTATGAAACCCGATATATGGGACAAATAAAAATTACCGATGTACATCTTGATGATGGGGTGGAGATTATGTTAAAATATACCTATGAAAACAATTGATGAAGATATCAAAAACAGACAATTTAAATCCTGTTATCTATTCTACGGCGAAGAAGCTTATCTGAAAAAACAATACAAAGATAAGCTGCTTGGC